>NZ_JAKUFT010000077.1:0-22025 GCF_022663605.1 Bacillus cereus group sp. BfR-BA-01379 | reverse complement strand
GCGGATACTGGAACAGTAACAAAGGAAGAAGCGGCGCAACTGCAGCAAGATAAAGCGAAAAAAGAAGCAGCGATTAAAGAACAGCAAAAAAGTGAAGAAGAGAAAAAGAGAATAGCACAAGAACAGTTGAAAAATGATAAGGAAAAAAAAGAAGCATTGATTAAGGAACAGCAAAAGAGTGAAGAAGAGAAAAAGAGACTAGCGCAAGAACAGCAAAAAAATGATATGGCCAAAAAAGAAGCGGTGATGAAGGACGGTCAAAAGAAAGAAGTAGCAAAGCCAGTTGTACAAGGTGAAAAATTGCCAAACACAGCATCTAATAATGCAGCAATGATGGCACTAAGTGCGTGCTTTGTAGGGATAGGGACATTATTTGGTTTGAAACGTCGTAATAAAGTTAAGGTGTAAATAAAATATTGTCCTATAAAGAATGGGATAATTTCATATATTAAAAATGGTAGGTTATTCCTACCATTTTTGGCATGGAGGGATGAAACATGAAGTTACTCAATTATATCGGTATCATATTGATGGCGATAGGACTATGTATGGGATCATATTACGCTATGGAATGGTATAAAGGAAAAAGCTCTGCTCAACAATTAACGAAAGAAGAACTAAAGAGCCTTGAAAATATACAACATAATCAACTTGCTTACGAAACACCTGTAGCTTCCCAAGTACCTTCATCTCAAACAGAACATAAAGAAGGAGAAAAGGTTGCACTATTACATATACCGAAAATAAAGAAGAAGTTTTCTATATACTGGGGAGCGAATGAGGTAACGCTGAAAAAAGGAGTTGGAATGTTCGTTAGTGATTTAACGACAACGCCATCTGGAGGGGGACATACGGTACTAAGTGGGCACCGGGATACGGTATTTACAGATTTAGGAGAGTTGAAAGAAAAAGACACTCTTGTTTTAGAGTATGATAATAAAACGTACACATACGAAATTCAAAAGATATGGATTACCCATGCGGATGATCGTACTGTTATTATAAAAAAAGAAGAACCGATATTAACACTGACGACTTGCTATCCATTTGATTATATAGGTGATGCACCAGATAGATATATTATCGAGGCGAAGTTAAAGGCTAGTTATTCGAAATGAAGTTGTAGTTTTTGAAAGCGAGAGGGGGATATATGGGTTATGTCAAAAAATATTTTAATTGTGGAAGATGAAGATATTTTGCGTGAAATATTAAAGGATTATTTTTTGAGTGAGCAATATGTAGTGTTTGAAGCGAGGGATGGGAAAGAAGCTTTAGTCGTATTTGAGCAAGAAGAGGTGGATTTAGTTATTTTAGACATTATGTTGCCGGAACTTGATGGGTGGTCCGTTTGCCGAAGAATCCGTAAGACATCCGAGGTTCCTATTATTATGCTGACGGCGCGTGTAGATGAAGATGATACGTTACTTGGATTTGAACTTGGGGCGGATGACTATGTGACGAAGCCGTATAGTCCACCCATTCTATTAGCAAGAGCGAAACGATTGTTAGAAAGTAGAAAAGCATTGAAGAAACCTTTAGAGAACGAAGATGATACGTTATCGATTCATGGCATCCACGTCCATTTTCCGTCACGTACTGTTACTGTTGATGAGGCAGATGTTAGTTTAACGCATACGGAGTTTGAAATATTAGTGTATTTCATGAAAAACCAAGGAATTGTACTAACAAGGGAACAATTAATTTCAAGAATTTGGGGATATGAATTTGCTGGTGATGATCGAACGGTTAATAGTCATATTCGTAATTTAAGAAATAAATTAGGAGAGAAAGCAAAGTACATTACAACTGTAGTACGAACAGGTTATAAATTTGAGGGAAATGTATGAGAAAAGGGATTGTACTAAAATTATTTACTCTCACAACAGCATTATGTATGTTAATTTTAGCGACGATATTTATTGGACAAACGATATTTTTTAAACAATATTATGCGAACCGAAAAGTAGAAGATATTAAAGTGAATTTAAATTCCTTTGAGAAGAATTATTTGAACTATGCAGGAAGTGCAGAAGGAATTCAGAAACTGGAGCAAGACTTTTTTCGGGAAAATAATACGTGGATTACGACATTAGATCAGAATGGGAATTTAAAACATGTGGATGATTTTTATTTTGAAGTAACAATAAATCGTATGCAACAAAAGAGCTTTGGACAACAAATATTCAAGATTCCCTTAGGTAATCTCGTCAATATAGAGGAGATTGATAATAAATCATCAGGGCATTTTTTAGAACAAGAAATTTATTTTTCTGGCGTGCAAAAAGATGATAGTTATATTCCATTCTCTTTCTCGTTAGGCAAGCAAAATTTAAGCGGATCTAATAAACCGTTAGAAAAAGCATTTCAGGAGAAAATGAAATTAGATGAGGAGAAAAAGAGAGCGGCTCAAGAACAACTTATTAAAGAAAAGAAACCAGCTGTCCAGGAAGAATCTGCTCAAGAATTAGATGCTTACATAAGTGGGCGTGTTACGAAAGTTCAGCTTCCTGATGTAACAGGTCCTATAAATCCAATTTATAAAAATAGCATCTTCTTAGATAACATAAAAGAATTTCAAACTAATTTATTATTAAAAGAGAGCAAGCAAATACAATATGCAATACAAACAATGGACTATGAAAAAAATGATATTAAATATAAATTATTAATCAAGCCAACAAAAGAAAAAGATGGATCAGTAACTTATATATATGCGATGGCTTCTTTACAGCCTGTAGATGAGGCTGTACAAATGGTGCAAGATTACTATATCTACATCATTGCATTTGTAGTCGTTCTCATTTTTCTCACTTCGTTCTATTACTCTAAACAAATTGCAAAGCCGTTATTAAAAATAAATGATACGACGAAGAAAATAGCACACTTAGATTTCACAGAACAAATACCGATTACTTCAAAAGATGAAATTGGTGATTTATCAAAAAATATTAATGTATTATCCAATAAGCTCCATTCGCATATTGGACAGCTAGAACAAGATATTGAAAAGGAAAGAAAGTTAGAAAATACGCGGAAAGAATTTATTTCTGGTGTGTCCCATGAATTGAAAACACCCCTCAGTATTATGAAAAGCTGTATTTCTATTTTAAAGGACGGGGTAGCTGAACATAAAAAAGAGTATTATTTTCAAGCAATGGAACGAGAAGTAGATAAAATGGATACGTTAATTTTGGATATGCTTGAGCTAGCTAAATTTGAGTCAGGTACATATAAAATGAAAAAGGATGCATTTTATATTGATACAGTAATTGAAGATATATGTGAACACCTTTCTGTGGAAATAGAGAAAAAAGAACTGCATGTGCATAAAAATATATGTTCATTTGAAGTAGTTGCAAATCAAAGTCGGATTGAACAAATCATCGTGAACTTCATTACGAATGCTATACGTTATACACCAAATAAAGAAGATATTATGATTTCTACAATAGATGAGAAGGACCGTATAAAAGTGTGTATTGAAAATAAAGGTACTCACATTGAAGAAGAGCAATTAGATAAAATTTGGGATCGTTTTTATCGCGTGGATGCAGCTCGCAAGCGTTCACAAGGTGGAACGGGGCTTGGGTTAGCTATTTCTAAAAATATTTTAGAATTACACGATGCTGAATATGGAGTAAAGAATACAGAAGACGGTGTATTATTTTACTTTTACTTACCGAAAAAAGCGTAGATGGCACATGCTACGCTTTTTTTAATTTATTTTCATATTATCTTTACCTAATCTTTATTTTTAAGCGATATAATCTGGTTAGAAAATGAGGTTATGTAAGGAGTCGATGAACCGTGCATAGCAATTGGCTAAGTATAATGGTATTTATTTTCTTTTGTGCATTTATTGTATTTTTAATTGATATTACGATATGAAAAAAAGAGCGCTTATTAAGCGCTCTTTTTCTTCGAATTCAGTTGATAAGCATTGATGCTTTTGAATAAACGTGGTGAAGTAAGAAATAAAAAGATAAGTAAAACGGTACATAGAATATAGGAACCAATCATTACACTACCGTTTACAATTAATGAATATAGGACAGCTGATTGACCTTTCGGTGCATATTGTCCCCAGAAAATAATACCGGCGATAAAGTGACAGAAATAGCGAGCAAAGCTACCAACAAATGTAGCAACAATAATGTAACCAATAACTTTCTTTCCTTCGTTTTGTTTTTGTGAAGGTTTGTCTTTACGGCTACCTAAACTGGATTGTTCTAAGCTATTTTCATTGGATGTTAAAAGGGCTTTTTGAATTGGACGGTAGAATAAACCAGCAAATCCAATGAATGCAAAAGCAACGAAGTATTCAATTAGTACTTGAATTGGTGTGACGATAATAGCATCGCCTACGACAATTTGTAATAATCCCCAAATTAAGCCTCCTAAGAAAGCCATTTTGAAGCCCCAGCGGTATGCGATAATAAAAATAGGAATCATAGCAAATGAAATGGAACCGCCTGTTGGAAGTTTGATTGATATTGGTAAAATGTCGATGACCAAGGCGAAGGCTGCAAGAATTGCAGATTCGATCATCGCTTGTAAATTGGTGTTACGCATGTTGTCTCCCCCTAAATCCAAGTTGTACAAAAAAGAATAGATATCATAGGAGGATACGAAATACGTAAATAAAAAAGAGATGTGTATTTCGGACGTTTGCACAATCCCTGCGTTAGCATTAACTAACAGGTTCGAAGGGTCGGAACGAAGTGTTCCCTCTCAGCGGCATGGCTCCCCCTGTGATAACGAGATTCTTTATTTGCTATTGTTTATTGTAAGCGAAATGGATGAGAATGGCAAACGAATGTAGTATGACAATTATTGAAATAGAATTGTAGTGAAATGTTAATAAATATGAAGCAAAAGGGTATAGTACAAGAGAAATAGAGTGTGCTATAATTTTTTTGAAAATAATTATCATTCTCTTCTGAGGGGGAAGGTTATGAGCTTAGTAGATATTAAAATTGGTGAGAGAGTGTTAGTAAAAAGTGTTCAGTCTTTAGATCAGTTATTAAAGCGTAGGCTAGCTGCTTTTGGTCTCGCGGAAGGAAGCGAACTTCGTTTGAAACAGAAAGCGATGTTTAAAGGTCCTTGTACATTGGAGTGTCGTGGACAGTTAATTAGTATTCGTCATTGTGACGCGAAAATGATAAAGGTGGAATTAGCGTGAATAAGGTAGCTTTGCTAGGGAATCCGAATACAGGGAAGACATCATTATTTAATGCACTTACTGGTTCTTATGAATATGTAGGAAACTGGAGCGGTGTAACAGTAGAAAAGAAGGTTGGTAAATTAAAAGATAAGCAAGGAACCTTAATTGATTTACCAGGTGTTTATGATTTAAATCCAGTTTCGCGTGATGAAGGTGTCGTTACGAATTTTCTATTAACAGATGAATTCCATCATATGTTAAATATAGTGGATTCTTCACAATTCGAGCGAAACATGCATTTAACTTTGCAATTACTTGAATTTGGAAAGCCAGTTTCAATTGGATTAAATATGGTTGATGTGGCAAAGCAAAGAGGCATTGTAATTGATGTAAAACGATTATCAGAACGATTAGGTGTAACAGTCGTTCCTGTTGTTGCAAGAAGCGGAAAAGGCTGTGAAGAACTACTTGCGACTCTTAAAGAAAATGACAAAAAAGAGAAAAAGCCATTCATTATTTCATATGGTGTACAAATGGATGAAGGTATTGGCGAGGTAATAGCTCTTTTAGAGACAGCGAATTATAAGCATCCAAGATGGTTAGCTCTTCAATTTTTAAGCAATAACGAAGTAGTAGAAAAAGAAATGAAAGCATTACCAATTTATAAGGAACTTGTAGCCATTCGATCTCGCTTAGAAGGAAAACTTGATTGTACGTTGGAAGAGCATATTTACAAAACTCGTGAAGCGTATATTGAAAAGTTAAAAACAAATGTTATGCAGCATGAGAAAGAAGGAAAAATTCCTTTTTCGGAAAAAATTGATAGATTAATTACACATAAAATTTTAGGACTTCCAATCTTTTTAGCAGTTATGTTTTTTATTTTTCAGGTTACGTTTACGTGGATTGGTACACCTTTATCGGATATATTAGATGGCTTTTTTGGTGGACAGCTTACGGATTGGGTGACAGCTGGGCTCTCAAGTGTTGGAGCTTCTGATTTTATTCAAGCACTCATTACAGAAGGTATTATTGCTGGTGTTGGTGCAGTATTAGTATTCGTTCCACAAATCTTTGCACTATTCTTTTTCATTTCATTATTAGAAGACTCAGGATATATGGCGCGAATTGCAGTTGTTATGGATAGAATTATGGAGTTCTTCGGTTTAAACGGAAAAGCGTTCATTCCGATGATTATCGGTTTTGGATGTAATGTTCCAGGTATTATGGCAGCGAGAACGATTGAACAAGAAAAAGAACGTTTACTTACAGTGCTTGTAACACCGTTTATGTCTTGTTCCGCACGTTTACCTGTATATGCATTATTTGCGGGAGTGTTCTTCCCTCATAGTCAGGCAACTGTTGTATTTTCTTTATATGTTGCAGGTATTGTTCTTGCATTACTCGTTACAAAAATTATGTCTCTTACAATTTTAAAAGCAGAAAAGTCTATTTTCGTCATTGAACTACCGCCGTACCGCGTGCCACAAGCGAAAACGTTATGGCTCAGCACGTGGGAGAAAGGGAAAGGGTTTGTTCGTAAAGCAGGTACATTCATCTTCGGTGGTTCTGTTGTCATTTGGTTATTAAACTATGCAGGTCCATCAGGATTTGGTGTTGATATGGGAGACAGTTACTTAGCGATGATTGGTGGATTTATCGCACCGCTATTTGCACCGCTTGGATTTGGAACGTGGCAAGCTGCTGCATCCCTTTTAACAGGATTTTTAGCGAAAGAAGTTGTCGTTTCTACAATGGCAATTATTTATGCGGTGAAAGAAGATGTGTTAGGAAATGTAATGGGGGCACATTATACGGCGCTATCAGCATATGCATTTATGTTCTTTATTTTATTATATGTTCCGTGTTTAGCGACAGTAGCCGTTATTAAACGTGAAACAGGATCAGCGAAGTGGACGATTTTCTCTGTCGTGTATCCACTCGTTGTTGCTTATGTATTAACGCTTATTATATACCAAGTTGGATCCTTACTCGGATTCTAGAAGGAGATGTATTAGGGTGATGGTCAATATTATAATTGGAGCTATCATTTTTGGTTATGCAGCATACACGTTAGTTAATTTTGTAAAGAGAAGTAAAAAGGGAAAATGCGCAGCATGTTCTTTAAATAAGTCATGTCAGTCGCAAACTTGTAGTCCGGATATGGAGCAAGTTGCTCATAAATAGCAAAAAAGCTTTGCGAATTTCGCAAAGCTTTTTTTGTTTTACTTTTTAATTTTTACAAGTTGAGAAGCTTCTACTCCATTTGCTCCAGGTAGCTCTTTGCTTGGGTCTTTATCAAATTTCAAAATACCTACAGATTTTTCTTCACCTTTTACATTTACATATGTTGCATCATCAACGATAGCAAACATATCTGCATAAGAACGGCCATCACCGATAATTGTGTTGCCTTCATATTTTAATTTTGCTCCATCAAGCGTAGCGTTTTCTACCTTCTCTTTTGCGAATAGCACGCCTTCGTCTGCTGTTACAGCTGGCAATTTATCGATTGCCTTTGTATCATCATTTTTACCGACTTTTTTAAGTAGTTCTTTCTTAACGAGTTCATCACCAGTTTTCTTATCCATTACAAGTACTTTTTTACCCTCTAATGTTGCCATTTTCATTTTATAGAAGTCTTTTTCTTTTACTTCTTTCTTATTTTGATCTGTAATTTTTTGAACTTGTTCTTCTGATCCGTATAATACTAAGCCGTTCGCTTTCTCTCCTAATAAAGAACAACCTGATAATGCTCCAAGTGAAATTGCTGCTGCTAATCCGATACCTACTAATTTTTTCATGATGATTTCTCCTTTTACATGTTTTATTGTAAATACAGTTTTTGTATTAGTTCTGAAATGATGAGAAGCTTGTTTGTTGCTTCTGGTATTAGTGTATAAGAAATATCGGAATGCAACTATCGAGTTAGCTTACAGTAACATTACACTTATGTAATTTAGTGAAAGTGCACAAAAGTAAGTTAATTTTAAAGAGAAATAATGAGGATATATTAGAAATACAATATTGTATCAAGAATGTCATATTATATTGGCTGTATTTTGGAAATAACATGTAAGGACATCTTAGTTTTGTTATAATAAACACATAGGTTGTAAAAATGAATATTCTTTACTGTAAAGGGAGATTTTTCAGTTTTCCAAGTAGTGAATTTGAAATATGAGGTATATCATAGGAGGAATTTGGATGTCTGTATTTAAACGATTAAGAGATTTAACTATGTCGAATGTGTATTCATTAATTGAAAAAGCGGAAGATCCAGTTAAGATGACGGATCAATATTTACGCGATATGCAAGCAGATGTACAAGAAGCTGAGAAAAGTGTAGCAGCTCAAATCGCACTTGAGAAGAAATTCAAAATATTATTTGAAGAGCAAGAAGCACTTGTGAAAAAACGTGAAGAGCAAGCTCATATGGCTGTTCAAGCAAGCAATCTTGACCTTGCGCGTCGTGCTCTTGAAGAAAAACAAAATGCAGAGCAAAAGATGAATGAATATAAAGCAAGCTATGAGCAAAATAAAGCTGCCGCTGATAATCTTCGCCTGAAGCTAGAAGAAATGCGTAAGCAATTAACAGAGCTGAAAAATAAACGTGAAACACTTGTAGCACGTGTAAATGCAGCGAAAGCACAAAAGAATATTAATCAAGCGATGTCTGGATTTGATTCAAATTCAGCAAAAGCTGGTTTAAGCCGTATGGAAGAAAAGGCTCTTCAATTAGAGGCTGAAGCAGAAGCAAGCGGCGAAGTGTACAAAAAAGAAAAGTCATTAGATGATGAATTTGCAAGCTTAAACAAAAATTCTGCTGTTGACGATGAATTAGCTCGTATTATGAAGCAGTATGAGAAATAATATAGAATAGACAAAGAAACCGACATGTCTGAAGAGAATTCATGTCGGTTTTCTATTATTTTTTTAGAGGAGGTTTTGCAATGACATGGACAAATGTATTAGCCATGCTTGTATGGACTGGAGCAAGTGCAGTACTTTTATTTGCAATTATGTGGGTTGATTCAATTTTTACTAAGTACAATGATTTAAAAGAAATAAAGAGTGGGAATACAGCTGTAACAACGCGTTTCGTTATGAAATTGTTCGCGCAAGGGTACATTTTATCTCAATCCATAACGAAAGCAAATGACTTATGGCAAGCGCTACTTGCATCAGCAGTTTCTTTTGTTATTTTATTAGTGGTAGAAATGTTTATCGAATTTGTGCTAAAGAAAATGGCTGGCTTAGATTTAGAAGAAGGTACGAAAGAAGGCAGTGTTGCGCATGCGATGTTGGCCGGATCATTACATATCGTTGGTGCACTTATTTTAGGTGCTTGTTTATAAAGAGAGAAGGAGGGGTAAATCATGAGTTTATTTAAACGAATTAAAAATATAATGAAGAGCCCAGAGCCACCGAAACCAGAAAAAAGTTTGTTAACGTTAGCTCCTGGCGATATGATTGAAGTTTCATTAGTTATGTACGAATTAACTGGGAAAACGAGTATGCATTCTCGTAAAGAAATTGTTTTAACGCTGCAAGACGGGAAAGATATTCGTTATTTAAAAATTGAAGACCGTGAAAATACGTATTACAAATTATATACACCCATTGATGGTCGCTTAGATTCGATTGATGAAATTCCGACGACAATTGAAATGGATGATACAGAGTACCATATGGAAGAGCAATATAACGGACGTGTTGTTGTGATGGGGAAAACACCATTCTCTGCTTCAGAGGAACAGCATGTATGGGAATTCCAATCCGATAACCGAAAATTATTGCGTATTGAATGGCAAAATGGTCGCACAATGATGTATGAGGGAGAAGCAATTATTCCTGCTGATGTACAAATTATAAGAGCAACGTAAGGGGGCGTAATCATGTCAAACCGATTGTTTACCATGATTAAATCGTTCGTGATCCCTATACTTGCTATCGTTACATTACTTGTTGTTGCTGGATATGCCTTATCAGGTTGTCAAGGCGGGCAGACAAAGTCGATTCAAGATCGTTATCCACTTGAGTCTGTTGCAAAAGAAGGTAAACAAGAATCTTACGTGTATAGGGCCGCCAATCGGTCAGTTCCTGAAGTCGCGAAGGAACTTATAGCCGAAAGGAAACCGAAGCAAGCATCTAAAGAAGACGAAAATCAAATGTTCCTCGTTTATTCTGATAAAATGTATAATTTGCAAAAGGATAAAGAGAAACCATCTGATACGTTAATTGAAGTAAGCAATGAAGAATTTGTCCGTCAAAATTACCAACCATCCTTCCTGCAAGGATATATTATGGGAAGTATTTTAAATGATATATTCGGTTCACGAAAATCATCATACGGTGATTACCGAGGATATAATGACAGACAAAATCATAAGCCAGTTGTTCCAGAAAGACCGCCTACGAAAGAAGAAAAGAAAACACCTCCTCCAATTACGAAGGAAGGGAAAGGATCTATCATTAAGCGAGGCGATAATGTAGATTCGAAATCTTCTGTAGGAGATACAGGAAGTATTACGAAAAAAGGAAGTAGTACCCCTCCGCCGTCTACTGGAAGCAAAGGGACAATCACAAAAACACCAGGTGGCTCGAGCGGATCAGATGTGAAGCCGAAATCATCTATTAAAACGCCGCCAAAAAATACATCTCCCCCAAAAACGAGGGTTGGTGGTTCAGGAAAGATTACGAAAAGAAGGTAGTTATAAAGACCGGAAAGTAGAATTTGCTTTTCGGTCTTTTTTTTGTTATGGAAATTAATTCCTTGTAGCTGGTACAATTAAGTTATAAGGAGGAGGTTATTATGACTCTATATAAAAGGTTTAGTTTGATTATGTTCCTCGTCTTATTTCTCAGTTTGTTTATTAGCACAACGATGAAATTTCATTTTGTAGTTGGTGTTCTATGGATATTATGTACATGTACTCTTTTTCTATATGTTCCGCTTCGTTTTCAACAAGAAGTGCCCGCCTTTCAAAAATATGTAGTATGGATTAAGAGAGGGGGAAGGTGGGGAGAGTAAAAATATATTAGCGATTATTAGAATATATTGATCGCAACTTAATAATAAGAAGAGGGTGTGCCAAATTGTTGGCACACCCTCTTTATCCATAATGATTAATGAATATCACGTTTCTTAAAGTTACCGCCTTTTACTTCTGCTACGTCATAAACTGTAATAAAGGCATTTGGATCGATTTCATTAATCAAGTCTTTCATTTTACTTTCTTCTAAACGGTTAATTACACAAGAAATTTCTTTAAATTTCTCTCTTGAATAACCGCCATAAACTTCATTGTACGTTGCGCTTCGGCCTAAGCGATCACGAATTGTTTCTACCATTAATTCAGGCTCTTTTGTAATGATTTTAAATGCTTTTGAACCACTTAAACCAACTTCAACGATATGAATCACTTTCGAAGCGATAAAGTAAGCAATTGCCGAAAGGATAGCTCCTTGAAGACCGAATACTGTTGATACGAAAATAAATACGAACATGTTTAAGAATAAAATAAGGTCACTCGTTCCAAATGGTAACTTACGAGAAAGTAATACAGCTAGCATATCGATTCCATCTAACGCGCCGCCGTTACGTAATGCTAGTCCCATACCGAAACCGATAATAATACCACCAACAACTGTAACAAGTAATGTATCACCTTCAATAATAGCTGGTATTCCGTGCATGACAACGGTACCGATTGCTAATGAAGCGATCCCGATAATAGAATAAATTGCAAAACTTTTACCGATTTGTTTATATCCTAACCAAACGAAAGGAATGTTAATAACTGCGATTAGAGCTCCTAATGGCAATCCAAATAATCTTGAACTAACGATACTTAAACCAGTTACACCACCGTCGGATACGTTATTTGGAATTAATACCGCTTCTAATCCGTATGCTGTGATAAATGCCCCAATAATAATCATCAAAGCTTTTGAAGCGATTTTTAGCTTATTGGGCTTGTTTTTGATAATTTTCTCCATGTAATTTCCTCGTTTCAAACTAGTTTCTTATTTGTTACGTAATTCACACCTAACTTCCATTTTAACATTTAATTTGAAAAAATTCTCCTTTAATGGATGTATGCAGGAAACATTATTATTAAAATGTTATGGAAATAAGTATAAGAAATCCCATCCTTTCAAAGGATGGGAGGTTATTAAGAAATGATAAAACTAAGTACAGATAGGAGTAAAAAGAATCCTAAAATAGCTCCGCAAACTTTCATATGACGTTTACGTCCCATCACAACAATTGCGACATACTCACGAATCATTGCATTAGGCCAGTAATAAAATGCAGTTTTTGATCCAATTCCTTGGCTATTAAGACCAGCTTGTCTGGCATATATACCAGCGCGGAAAAGGTGGAAATTATTCGTTGTAAAAATACTTCTATACTTACCTTCAGGTTTTAAAGAATCCATAATTTCTTTAGAGAACGACATATTTTGATATGTGTTTACAGAGCGATTTTCTTGCACTGTATGTTCAAGCGGAATTCCTTTTTCAATCGCATAATTTTGCATCGCTTCTGCCTCTGGGAGGCCTTCATCTGGACCTTGTCCACCAGAGAAAATGATTGTTGGTGGTGTATTTACAGCGACTTGTTTCCAGTAAAAGTCGATTGCCTTATTAATACGACTTGCAAGTAAAGGCGGTACTTTATCATTAATTAAGCCGCTACCAAGAACGATGATGAAATCTTGATTACGCCTTGGCCTGTTGAATTGATATAGAAAATAAGCGCTTAAGAAATTAGATAAGTGTATAAAGAAATATACAGTTATAAGAGAAATTCCAACAAAGATAGGTTGGAAATGCGGTGAGAACAAACTTGCTGGATTTAGGATAGGGATTAACATCATGAATAAAATCCCTAAAGCAGCAAGAAGTGTTAAACAGTTAGTAAAACGTCTGCCTTCTCGTTGCATTAAAATTCTCGCATTAAGAAATAACCCAAACATTAAAGCAACAACACCGAAAGGAATCAGAACGATAAGTGCTAAGGTAGGTAAAAATATAATGTAGCGTAGAATATCACTATCCGAGTAATAGGATGCAATCATGCAAAAAACAAGGAAAAAACAGAAAAAGGCATTAAATAAAAAACCATTTATTATTTTCCGTGGATCTTTTAAATAAGAGGTAAGAAAAATAATAAACAATATAAGAGGAATAATTCCAAAATACATAAATAGTGTACACCCCAATTTGTATAATAATTTGACATACCCTTTATATTACATGATTTTATAATTGAAAATGAAAGGAAAGATGATTTTGAATTTTCTCAATAAAATATAAAGATACATATGTTAAAATATATGTAAGGCGATATGTTAAAAGTAAAATGGTTGAAGAGACACTCTATGGAGTGTCTTTTTTTTTGGTATGTAATTGTGCATATTGTATTTATTTTCAGAGGAAGAGGATTAAAATGTAAGTGGTAGACAGGCTTTATAAAGCAGAATTTCGTACAAACATTTCCCTCTACTTTTTGTATCTAACAATCGTATAACAATAAAAAATTCTGTTTTATAGTGTTTGTTTATGAAAGGTGTCTTCTTTGAAGGCACCTTTATGTTGTTTCATGTAGATACTTTTCACTGTTTATATAGTGGAAAGTATCTATACTAAACATTAGCAATCTTCCGTATAAATATTATCAATTTACTATATATTCCAGTGGTGTTAACCTACATATGAAAGGCTTTCTTTTTCAAAATATTACCCCTAATAAATTTTTGAAGAAGTCAACGGTCTCCAAAATTGCCATTCATGCTTAGCGAAAAAGAATCCTTCTGGATTCTTTTTTGTGTTCGACATAATGTGACAAAATATATTTGAATAATTTGTTATATTGTTAAATGGTTATTATAGGAAAGAGAAGGAGACTCAATTATGGGATTAAAAAAATTAATTTTAACAGGTGCAATTGTTGCAACTACAGCATTTACTTCAATTGGAACAGCGCAGGCAAGTGTAGATTTTAAAGATGTTCCAAACAATCATTGGTCTTATAAAGCAATTATGGATTTAGCAAATAAAAACGTTGTTGCTGGATACGGAAATGGGATTTTTGGATTTGGTGATGATGTAACACGTGAGCAAGTTGCAGCTCTTATGTTCCGTCATTTAAAACCGACAGTAAAAGAACAGTATAACAATCCGTATAAAGATGTTACGGATCGTTCAACTATGTTTAAAAAAGAGATTCTTGCTTTAACAGAGATGGGTGTATTCGTTGGAGATAACACAGGGAAATTTAGACCGAAAGATTCGTTAACTCGTGAAGAAATGGCGCAAATTTTGACAAGGGGATTCCAATTGCAAATAAGAGGAGATCATAATTTCCCTGATGTAGATAGAAATGGATGGGCGAATCCTGCGATTACTGCAATTAAATCAAATTATATTACGGCTGGAACTGGTGATGGTAAATTCGCACCTAAAATGCATGTAAGTCGTGAACAATACGTTCAGTTCTTATATAATGCAACGTTACCATTTGAAGAAAGACCAGGAGCGAAACAACCACAACCAGAAGTGAAGCCAGAAGTAAAACCTGATCCGAAACGTTTTGCTAACTGTAAAGAAGCAAACGATGCTGGATATTATGATATTACAAGAGACAGCCCGTATTATGGTAAGCATTTAGATCGTGATGGCGATGGAATTGCTTGTGAAAGAAATAAAAAAGGTAAATAAGAAAAAGCACTCAATCTGAGTGCTTTTTCTTATTGAAACATGCTATTTTTTTAGGCGCCTTTCATAAAATAAAAGTAACGAAATGAAAGTAGGTGACAAAATGCCGTCAGTTGTGGAAGGTGTTATTATTGAAAATTGTAACGGAACAATTAACTTAGGTGATAAATATAACGTGCAGCCAATTGAAAAAACGAAAGCTTATAATGGATCAGGATCATCCAATACTGGAAAAACAGTACAAACATTTAGTGGTATTAGTACAGCAGATGTAAGGGATAGCGATGCGAATGATCAGGGAATACAATTTACTTTATAGATAAATATGTAAAATTGCATAAAATGATGAACTTGTCCTGTGCTACAATTTAGCTGTGAGCTGTTAATGATTCTTCTGTATTATAGTTGTTAGATTAGAAATATAACATCTTATCGAAAATCATACGTACAAAAAAAGACACTTCAAGCGAAGTGCCTTTTTTTATTTTAGTGATACCCTTTAGCAGAGTCTTTATGAATTTTATTTTTAAAGATACTGTAGCTCCAAAGTTGATATCCAATAACAATTGGTACCATAACCATTGCAACGAAGAACATAATTTTTAAGTTTAACTGACTACCTGCCGCGTTGTATAACGTTGTGCTGTATGCGTCGTTAATACGTGACGGTAACATTCTTGGGAACATGCCCGCAAAACCAGTCGTCATAAACATCGCGATTGTTAAGCAAACGAATGTGAAGGCAAGACCGATTTTATGTTTGTACACCATAATAAGTGCGAGTACACTCATTAACATAGCAAGTACTGGAAGAATGAATAGTACCGGATACTCTGTGAAGTTTTGGAATAAGTTTGTACGATTGGCAGTTGCTACATAGAAAATAGCTAAAATGATAGCAGCTGCCATTGAAAATGGTCTTGCAATTTTATAAGCACGATCAGATACTTCACCAGTCGTTTTGATCATAACCCAAAGGGCACCAGATACGACGAATATAGCAGTGAAGAATAGGCCACCTAAAATACCGTAATGATTTAGTAAGCTAAGTAAATTTCCTTCATAACCATTTTTTCCGATTTGTAGTCCGTAATAAAGGTTAGCGAACGTAACTCCGAATAAGAATGCGATTAGGAAACTACCAATTGTAAATGCCCATTTGCAAGTTTTTTGCCAAATTGGTGAATCGTCTTTATGCATAAATTCAAGCCCGGCAGCACGAGCAAACAGTGCGAGTAATACTAAAAATAGTGGTGTATATAGGTAACTAAACATATTTGCATACGTGATTGGGAAGGCAGCAAATGTTGCACCACCAGCTGTAATTAACCATACTTCATTACCACCCCAGAATGGGCCGATTGCTTCTTGTAATTGATTTCGTTCTTGTCGGTCTTTCGCAACGAAAGGAAAAATCATTCCGTTACCAAGTGCATACCCATCAAGAATGAAGTAAACTGTCCAAATTACGCCCCATAAACCGAACCAGATGATCGCAAGCATATCATGAGACATGAGCTGTACCTCCTTCAGTAGCAGGCTCTTCTAATGCAGCAGGTCCTTTTTTCGCGAACTTTAGCATTAAGTATACGTCTGCAATTAAGAGTAGAGTATAGAATAATATTAAACTAATTAATGAGAACCAAATTTGCGGAACAGATATAGGTGATACAGATTCTGCTGTACGCATTAGTTTATAAACTGTCCATGGTTGACGACCTACTTCGGCAACAATCCAACCAGCGTTAATTGCGATATATGGTAGTAAAACAGACCACATTGTAATTTTTAAATAACGGTTTGAGTTTTCTAGTTTTCCTTTTCGGTTTAAATAGAAGCCATACCAAGTTAATGCCATAAAGAACATACCAAGTGCAACCATTAAGCGAAAGCTATAGTACACGAGGTTAACGTTTGGACGATCTTCTTTCGGAATATCTTTTAAACCAACAATTTCTCCATCAAATGAGTTTGTGTAGAAGAAACTTCCTAGTTTCGGAATCGTAAGGAATTCAAAGTTTTTTTCGTTTTTTACATCAGGAATTTGAACAATCGAGAAGCCTTGTCCTTTTCCAGTTTCCCAAACTGCTTCCATCGCAGCTCCTTTTGCTGGTTGATATTTAGCTGCGGATACACCAGATTGATGTCCCATAAACGGTGTAACAGTTGCGGCGAATAAGCCTAACAGTAAACCAAATTTGAATGATTTTTTGAAGAATTCCACTTCGTTTTTACGTAATAAATGATAGGCACTAATTGCCATAACGAAGAAAGCACCAACGATATAACAACCAATTACAGTATGGAAGAACATGTTCCAAGCATATGGATTTGTAACAAGTGCCCAGAAGTCATTTAATTCAGCGCGGCCATTACGTACGACGTAGCCAACTGGATTTTGCATAAAGCCGTTTGCTGTAATAATCCAAAGTGCGGAAATATTTGTTCCAAGTGCAACCATCCACATACAGAAGGCACGGAACTTTGGTGAGATTTTGTCTTTACCGAATAACCATATTCCCATGAAAGTAGATTCTAAGAAGAAGGCAACGAGTGCTTCGATTGCGAGAGGTGACCCAAAAATATCTCCCATATATTTGGAGTATTCAGACCAGTTTGTTCCAAATTGGAACTCCATCGTAATCCCGGTTATAATCCCCATGACGAAGTTAATTGTAAATAATTTACCCCAGAAATTTGCCATTTTGCGGTATGTTGGATTCAATGTGCGGGCGTATTGCGTTTCCATACATGCCACTAAAATAACAAGTCCGATTGTCAAAGGTACAAATAAAAAGTGATAAAAAATAGTAATTGCAAATTGAAAACGACTCAGTAACAGAACGTCGGACATAATAAATGTTCACTCCTTTTTTACATTATCTACAATTAGTTTATAGTGAAAATAGGAGTATAGTATGTGAGACTTGTTACAAAGCTGTGTGTATATTTTGAAAGAATTATGTCGGTTATCTGAAAATATATTGCTTTTATAATAATGCAATATACTTTTTGTGTTTTTCATATTTTGGTACACTGTTTATGTAGTGTAAATGAGAGAAAAGAGGGTCCATTACTATGAAGTCATTAGAAGAGATTATGCAGTACAATGAAAAATTCGTTGAAGAGAAGAAATATGAAGAGTTTGTAGCAGGGAAATTTCCAAACAAAAAGATGGTAATTATCTCTTGTATGGATACACGTCTTGTTGAACTATTACCGAAAGCAATGAATATGCGTAACGGTGATGTGAAAATTATTAAAGTAGCAGGCGCTGTTATTTCACATCCTTTCGGAAGTATTATGCGTAGTATTTTAGTTGCTGTATACGAGCTTGGTGCTGATGAAGTATGTGTAGTTGGTCACCACGATTGCGGTATGGCAAAAATTCAAGCGAGCAGCACAATCGAGAAAATGAAAGAACGCGGTGTAACAGAAGAAAAATTAGATACACTTCGTTATTCTGGAATCGATTTAGAACAATTCTTACGCGGTTTCTCTAGTGTAGAGGAAAGTGTAGAACATAGCGTATCAGTACTCCGTAACCATCCGTTACTTCCTGAAGAAGTACCTGTTCATGGTCTTGTTATTCACCCTGACACAGGAAAATTAGATTTAGTTGTGAATGGCTACGATAATTAAGAATTTACTTTGTCATCCTTTTTATCTGGGACAGGATCAAATCCTCCCGGGTGGAAAGGGTGACATTTTAATATACGCTTACAAGTTAGCCAAAAGCCTTTCAGGGCACCATGCTTTTGAAATGCTTCTAATCCGTAATGAGAGCAAGTTGGATAAAAGCGGCACGTTGGTGGCGTCATCGGAGATATGAACTTTTGATAAAAGCGTATAATCCCAATAAAAATCTGTTTCATAATGGTCTCCTTTTCAGCATAGTCTTAAAGTATTATAGCACGACTGTACATAATACTTTACTAATGTTGATTTCCGTTATATCATATTGGATATAACGGAATTAAATTAAAAGCGGGAGAGATGTTGTATGCCATCAGTAGAAAGCTTTGAATTAGATCATACGATTGTAAAGGCACCTTATGTAAGACATTGCGGAGTTCACAACGTAGGTAGTGACGGTATTGTAAATAAATTTGATATTCGTTTTTGCCAACCAAATAAACAAGCAATGAAACCAGATGTTATTCATACGTTAGAACATTTATTAGCATTTAATTTACGTAAATATATTGATCGTTATCCGCATTTTGATATTATCGATATTTCACCAATGGGCTGCCAAACGGGATATTATCTTGTAGTAAGCGGAACACCAACAGTTCGAGAAATCATTGATTTATTAGAACTAACATTAAAAGATGCGGTTCAAATTACAGAAATTCCAGCTGCAAATGAAACACAATGTGGCCAAGCGAAGCTTCATGATTTAGAAGGAGCACAACGCTTAATGAACTTCTGGTTAAGCCAAGATAAAGATGAACTTGAGAAAGTATTTGGATAAAGTGAAACTGCCTGTGAAAGGGCAGTTTTTTTATTTGTAGAAATGTATGTATGAAGAGTATTGACTTTAACGTATACGTCAAAGTTTATAGTAGAGATAAATAAAGTAAAGGGAGGAAATGATGGATAAGTATAGTATTGGCGAAATTTCAAAAGAAACGAATGTAACGACGAGAACACTTAGATATTATGAGGAAATTGGGTTGTTAAAACCGTCGTACGTTGCGGATTCAGGATATCGTTACTATTCAAAAGATGATGTAATTACATTGCAGCAAATCACAACTTTTAAAAAGCTTGGTTTTAAGCTTTCAGAAATAAAAGAAGTATTAAAAGAAGAAAAGGGGATTTTAGAAGAAGAAAGATGGAAGAATGCGATTCAAAATGAAATTCAAACGATACAAGGGGAAGTAAAAAGATTACAGGATTTAGAAAAGCTACTATATACAACATTTCATTCTATTGAATTAACAGGAGAGCTTAGAACAGAAGATTTAATGTTATTTATAAAATCCGTACAGGGAATTGATCAGAGGAAGAAATTTTGGAAAAGGTATTTTAATGAGGAAGAGCAGCAGATTATTCAGGGTTTACCAACATTTGAAGAAAATGATAAAAGAACGAAAGAGTGGTTGCAAGTATTAAGAGAAATTCGCGAGCGTATAAATGAACCAGTAGATTCACCAGAAGTTCAACAATTGGCGGAAAAAGTAGTGGGTTTTTCCATGCATGTATTTCAAGAAGATGAACAATTAATAAATAAGTATTGGGAATTAATTAGACCTGAAGAGGGAGAGATTGCGAAAGTATATGGACTTGATTCGGAAACAATGAAGTATATAGATGAAATAGTAGAGTATTATTTGAAAAAGGAGGAAGATAAATGACAGCTATGCAAAAAGAGAAGCTATATGGAAAGGAGCACGCGCGATTAGAGCGGCAATACTTTTATAAACATGTGGGTATTTTCATTCTTGCACAGCTTTTATTTATTCTTGTCATAGGGCTTGTACCAGCTCAAGAGTTACCAAGTGGATCTTATATTTTTCATATGAAAGAATGGATTTTGAATAAACAAATAGGCTTTTATCAAAATGAAACAATTAATACCATTGTCAGTGTTTGGACATCGGTACTTATGATTCATTTTATATGGGCGATGTCTTACATTCTTTTTCCAAAAAAGAAACGTAGCTCTTCAAAACAAGAAATACGACAAGAGGTAAAAGAAGAAGTGCAAAAGAAAAAGGAGATTAGTACAAATAGGGCGTGGCTGTATTTAGTATTTGGCGGCTTAATCGAAATATATTGGGCAACAGGATTAAAAACAAATTCGATGAGTATTTTGACACTTATTGCAATTTTAGTTAGCTTTCATCTATTAATTGAAGCGACGAAAAGAATCCCAATTGGAACCGCATATGCAGTATTTACTGGAATTGGGACAGTTGGAACGATAGTAGTAGATATTGTGTATTTTAAAGAGCCATTTTCGTTTATTAAAATTTTCCTTGTTTGTTTATTAGCACTATTTATTATCGGATTGAAATTTAGTGGCGACAAGGAAGAGGTGAAATAAAATGGCGTGGATGTATTTAATTATAGCCGGGCTCCTTGAAATTGTCGGTGTAATTGGGATAAAGAAAGTAGCAAAAGATAATAATTGGACGAATAATATTATTTTAATAGGTGGCTTTATTATTAGTTTTCAATTTTTAACGATGGCGCTTCAAGAAATTCAGTTATCAATTGCATATGCAGTTTGGACTGGAATTGGGACGCTTGGTGCAGCGGTTGTCGGTATTTTATTCTTTCAAGAGCCGAAAAATGCTTTTCGGATTATTTGTATTATTGGAATTATGGGGACGATTATTGGATTGAAAATGGTGAGTTAAAGAAGAGCTGAAATGCTCTTCTTTTTTTATGAAAGTATACTAGACACCCCAACATACAAAACAAAGGCAGAACCGAGAAAATAAACAAATGCTTTTGCTTTTTGCCGCCCTTTTATTTCATCAATTCCAAAAAGGATAAACATATAATCCTCCTTTAAAAGAACATTTTGAACTACCCCCACTTAACACTCTAACGAGCTGTTTGAAGTGGGGGATTCCTACGAACACTAAGGTATCCCTCAGTTTTATGAGTAGGCAATCCCCGTAATCCCTACGGTTAGGAGCCTTATGGCCTCTTTTCTCAGATTTTCCGCTGCATTCACATCTCTATCATGATACATATCACAAGAAGGACACTTCCATTCACGCAGGTTTAGGCTTTTCACATCTTTATTTTTGTACTCGCAATGCGAACAGATTTGGGAACTAGCGAATGTTTTTGACACCACAATCACTTTTTTCCCATACCAGCATGCCTTATACAACAACATCGCTTTGAATTGTGACCATGATACTTCTTGAATCGCTTTCGCTAGTTTGTGATTCTGTAACATATTCGATACTTGCAAATCTTCTATCCCAATCACATCGTGGTTTTTGAGGATCCTTGTAGAGAGTTTTTGCAAGTAATCCGTTCTTGCATTTTTGATTCGTTCATGAATACGAGCGACTTTCATTCGCTGTTTATGCCAATTCGCTCCGCCTTTTGTACGTCTAGATAGAATACGCTGGGCATGAGCGAGTTTCTTTTCTAATACCCGAGA
>NZ_JAKUFT010000076.1:0-22097 GCF_022663605.1 Bacillus cereus group sp. BfR-BA-01379 | reverse complement strand
TTGATTTTAAGGGGAATCGCTTAAAATCACCATACAGTAAAAATACTGTATAACCATATATTAATTTTTATGGGTTTTTATTACAAGTCTATTTAGTTATGTGTCTTTTTGTTATAATGAATATAGAAATAAATAGATATTACACCTAATGTATCATTTAGTAAACTAAAATTTACAACTGTGTAATAAACTCCCTTCGTTTTTTCGAAGGGAGTTTTTCTGTTTAGGCGAGTAATTCTGATGTGGTGTGCTGAAGGACTGTTTCATATTGGTCAAGTAAGCCACGAAAGATCTCATCCCAGCTTTTTGATTGGGCATAAGACGAAGCCGCTAGCCCCATTTGCATTAGTTTCTGTTCATTTTGCAATAAAGAATAAATGGATGATAGAAATGCGTCCTCATTTTTGGGTGGACAAAGAACTCCCGTTTTGCCATCCGTAATAATATTTTTAACTCCGCCACTATTTGCACCAATGACAGGTGTACCGCATGCAAGTGATTCGAGTACGACATTTCCGAACGTTTCAGTAGCGGATGGAAATACCATGATGGTAGAACAAGCATATGCTTCAGCTAAATCCTTCCCTTGTAAATATCCAGTAAAAGTAATATTTGCATGCGGAACAGCTTCACGCAAATTTGTTGCTAGCGGACCGTCTCCCGCGATGAGCCAATGAATGTCGTTTCGAGTATGTGCTGTTTTCACGATAAGGTGTTGCAATGTATCAATATCTTTTTCAGGGGCAATCCGTCCAACATAGGAAAGGACATACTTCGCTGTAATATTATATTTTTTTCGGAATAGGTCTGTATTGTAAGATGGATGAAAGAGTGTGCAATCTACACCACGTCCCCATATGGAGAGGGCCTGAAAACCTTTATTTTTTAGTTGGTGTAACGTTTCAAAGGAAGGAACGAAATTTTTTTGCATATGACTATGAAACCATTTTAAATAGTTCCAAAGCATATTAGAGAGAAATTCGATTTTGTAATAGCGTAAATAAGCATCGAAATCAGTATGATAAGAACCGACAACTGGGATGTTTAATTTTTTTGCATAATACAATCCACAAAGTCCCATGTTGAAAGGTGTAGCAATGTGAATAATGTCAGGTTTAAAGGAAAGAAGTTCACGTTTAATGCGCGGAGTAGGAAAAGAAAAGCGGCATTCTGGATATAATATTGTTAACGGAATACTTCTCATCTTATTCACGTTAGCTACGAAATCATCTTCAGCTGTATGCTGAGGGGCGAAAACAGAATAGGCGATCTTTTCTTTCTGAAAGTAATGTGTTAATCGTTCTAATGTTTTCGCAACCCCGTTGACTTGTGGTGTAAAAGTATCGGTGAAAATGGCGACTCTCATCATATCACTCCTTTATGTGAAAAGTGGGATGAATTGATAAAAAGAGATGATGCCAGAGCAAGTGCCGAGGCACATACCGACGAATACATCAGACGGATAGTGAAGCCCTAAATAAATACGAGAAATACCGACGCATAATGCTAAAGGTAATAGAAAAACAAGTAAGTTTGGATTATAGCAAATAAATGGAATGAAGACAGAGAAAACGGCTGTTGTATGACCAGACGGGAAAGAGTGGTCTTTTAATGGATGGACTGGATATTTCGCATCCTGAATTGTTAAATAAGGACGTTTTCGCGGGTACCATCTTTTTAATATTTGTACAGGAATATGGCTAATTGCTAAAGAAATAGCAGTTGCGATTGCAGCTTGCTGCAAAGTCCCTTTTGCAAAAATTAAAAAGAAAAGTGTGAGTGCGATTGAGAAAGTAGCACCACCGATATGAGTGATATTGCTGAAAAAGATATTTAATGTTTTTTGATCAAAGTATCGGTTAATTCCTTTGAAAATGTAACATTCTATTTTATACAGTCCACTGACCTTCATGAAACTTCTCCTCCCTCGTGTACATATATATGGAGATATTAGCTTTTATTTTAATAAGATTTTATTGAGGGAGTAATAATGTTTTGTAAAGAAAAAGTTAGTTTTTATATAAAAAGCTGCCACTTTAATGGCAGCTGGAAAAGTTACTTCTGTAATGATTTATAATACTGGCCTTTTTCAACATATTGTGTGCGAATGCGCTCCATGTCTTTACGGTCTTCCTCTGTTAACTCACGAACGACTTTAGCTGGGCGACCGAAAGCTAACGTGTTTGGTGGGATTTTTTTTCCTTGTGAAACAAGGCTTCCAGCACCGATAAAGGCTCCTTCGCCAATTTCAGCACCATCTAATATAATAGATCCCATTCCAATTAAAGCATCTTTTTTAATATGACAGCTATGTAAAATAACTTGATGCCCAACTGTAACGTCGTCTTCTAAAATAAGAGGATACTGCGGGCTTTGATGAAGTGTACATTGGTCTTGTACATTTACTCGGTCTCCAATGATTGTTGGTGACACATCACCGCGTATGACTGTATTAAACCAAATACTTGATTCCTCGCCAATGGAAACGTCGCCTGTAATGGTAACATAATCAGCGATAAAAGCACTACTCGAAATTTTCGGATTTTTTTCTTTGTAAGGGTATATCATGTAAAGCCTTCCTTTCCTAGAGACTAGTTTCAGTGTATCAAATTATAAGAAAGAGTGAAATGGAGGAGAGCCGTATGTGGAATTATGAAGCAGAGGAAGCGAAAGCTGTCGTTGTTATCGTGCACGGCGCAATGGAATATCACGGACGTTACGAAGCAGTTGCGGAAATGTGGAATCATATCGGCTACCACGTCGTGATGGGGGACCTTCCGTCACATGGAACGACTTCAAGAAATAGAGGACATATTGATTCGTTTGATGAATACATAGAGGAAGTTAAATTATGGGTGAAAGAGGCAAGAAAGTATCGATTACCTATTTTTATATTCGGTCATAGTATGGGTGGTCTTATTGTTATTCGTATGATGCAAGAAACGAAGAGAGAAGATGTAGACGGCATTGTTTTAAGTTCACCATGTTTAGGCGTAGTAGCTGGACCTTCTGCTCCGCTTCGAGTCGCCTCAAAAATATTAAATGTTATTGCTCCAAAATTGCAATTTGCAACGAATCTTACAGTGGAAATGTCAACTCGTAATCATGAAGTTCGAGACGCAATGGAGAATGATTCATTGTTCTTGCGCAAAGTATCCGTACGTTGGTATAGTGAATTGATTAAGTCTATCGAAATTGCTCATAAGAAAATAGATGATTTTCCAGATGTTCCGCTCTTGCTAATGCAAGCTTGTGAGGATAAACTTGTAGATAAAATACGTGTCCGCACTTGGTTTGATAATGTTAAAATAAGTGATAAGGCTTTTAAAGAGTGGCAGAATTGTTATCACGAGTTATTAAACGAGTATGAGCGTGATGAAATTTTGAATTATATTCAGTCATTTACTGAAATACGCATCAATAACATAATAGAAACAAATAAGTAAATTATTTGTACATTGAATAGAGGAGATGAAGGAAGAAGTGAACGTACCGAGTAATCCCATAACGCTCATGGCGAAAGTATACCGTGATGTGTTTCCGGTTGTACACCATGAGCTAGCGATGTGGAAAGAGCGTGCCTACCATATTCCGAATGATGAGCTTCATAGTCAGGCAATCGCAAGTATTGAGCATAAAACGTTTCATTGCGAAGGCGGAGGTATTTTAGCGCTATTAGCAGATGAACACCGAGAGGAATGTATTCGTTTTATCGTAGCGTATCAAACGATCAGCGACTATTTAGATAATTTATGTGATCGTAGTACATCACTTGATCCAAATGATTTTGCCGCACTGCATGAATCGATGTTAATGGCATTATCACCTGAAGTAGAAGGTGGCGGTAATTATTATCGCT
This sequence comes from Bacillus cereus group sp. BfR-BA-01379, assembly GCF_022663605.1. Lineage (NCBI taxonomy): Bacteria > Bacillati > Bacillota > Bacilli > Caryophanales > Bacillaceae > Bacillus > Bacillus cereus group sp. BfR-BA-01379. The sequence goes on along the minus strand of NZ_JAKUFT010000076.1, from coordinate 18,238 downwards.
ATCGTGATGATCAAGACGATGGTGGTTATTTAGATGAACTTGTTGAAACATGCCAAGATGTTTTAAAGAAAACGAAGCACTATGACAAAATTGCTCCTGTTCTTCATGAACTTGCTTGTTATTATTGTGATTTGCAAATTCATAAACACGTGAAGTTAGAAGAAAGAGAACCACGCTTAAAAAAATGGTTTGAAGCACATAAAGAAAACTTACCTGAGATGAGTTGGTTTGAATTTTCAGCATGTGCTGGTTCTACGCTTGGAATCTTCTGTCTTGTAGCATATGCATTCCATGATGAGTTACATGATGAAGATATTGCGAAAATTAGACAAGGGTATTTCCCTTACGTACAAGGACTTCACATTTTACTTGATTATTTCATAGATCAAGAAGAAGACCGTATGGGCGGGGATTTGAATTTCTGTAGTTATTATGAAAACGAGCAAGCGATATTAGATCGTATGAAGCACTTCGTAGAAGAAGCAGAGAAGAGCATTGGTGATTTGCCTCATGCGAAGTTTCATCGTCTCATAAGCCGAGGATTACTTGGTATTTATTTATCAGACCAAAAAGTATCAGCACAAAAGAATATGCACAAAATGGCACGGCGCATTGTGAAATACGGAGGCCTCACTTCACGATTCTTCTATTGGAACGGGAAGATGTACCGAAAGAAAATGGCGCAGTGACGAAGAAAACCACTCTTGTAGAGTGGTTTTTTGTTATAATATGGTAAATATGGTGACGGAAGTGAAGCGATTGTTTCAAAAGCTATATGACAATATTGAAGTAACATTACTCGTACTGCTTTCCATTTCATTTATAACTGGAATGTATATGATGATGAATAAAGCGGGTGATCCTACTACAATGGATTATGTTGCGCAAGTTATTATTGCATTGATTATTATAGTAGATATTGTCTTTTTAATAAGTGGTAGAAAAAAAGAAAATAGTAAATAAAAAAGCATTTGTACACGAGAGTACAAATGCTTTTTCATTATGATCGTATTTTTGCAAATACATATATAAGAAGTTCAATTGCGAAAATAACTAAAACAGATAGTCCGAATAAAGGCATGACAGCGCCTAGTATAACCATCATGATAAAGAAAACGATTATGCTTTTCTTATCTCTTTGCTTTGGCGGTGCTGCTAATTTTCCTTTTGGTTTTCGTGCTAACCACATTTTTATTCCGTAATAAATGAGAAGTAATAAAGATAATGTCGTTAGTAAGCATAATATTTTATTTGGCCATCCGAATAAATGTCCTTCGTGAAGCGGGATACCGTAAGTGAACCATTGTGCAAATAAGCCATAATCATGATAATCCGTTTTGGAAATGAGTTCTCCGCTATATTGATCAAAGTAAGCTGTTATTTCTTCATTTGGTGCTACATCCATACCTGTAATACCAGAACCACTCGATTTTGAAACAGTGAATACACCTTTCGGATCAGCTGGTAGTGAGATAACATATGGCTTCTTTATTTCAATTCCTTTTTGTAATTCATCGACAGAAATTGCTTTCGGTTCATTTGAATTCGATTCAGGAGGAGCTTCTTTTCTTGTAGCCCATGGCAATTCTTTTACCTTTGATTCAGGCGGCGCCATATATAACTTTGGATATCCAATCGATTCATTCGACGATGCAATTTTATAAATTTGGTTCCCCATAAATCCTGACCAAGGCAATCCAGATGCGACTAGCAGAAAGAGTGGAATTGTAAATATAATACCGATAATAGAATGACGTCGTTTTGCTTTTTCTCGCTTATTGGATGCTGGTGTGTTTTTGAATCGGCGTATACTCATATACAATCCAGTCACAATTAAAAAGATTGTCCAGCATGCCGCAAGTTCTACAGTATAGTTGACGACAGTGCCACCAACTAAAAGAGAACTATGTAATTCCCTCATGATATTGGCAAACGTTTCACTGGCATTTTGATCCCCAACAATTTGATTATTGCTATCTAAATACACAAATTTTTGTTGCCCAGTATACTCATTTGCAATCGTAAGTCTCGTATTATAATCCCCATTAAACTCACTAATTTTCGCCACGCTATAATGTGGATATTTTTTCTCTGTTAATGAAATCGAATCAGACATCGAAATAGATTCTGTTTGGGCGCTCTTCCCAAAATATAAATCTTTATAGATGAAATCCTCAACTTCCTCCCGAAATAAATACCCAATTCCGCTCAGTGACAACGTAATAAGAAGCGGCGTAATAAAAAGCCCGGCATAAAAATGCCAACGCCAAAAAATGTAATGAAGCGAACGATTTACTTTCATACTTTCAGTTCCCCTAACCTTCCCTATATGAATAGATTCCTCATTTTAATATAGCGAGATTAAGTGTGGATACTTTGAAGGAATTGTGAAAAATGTTAAAAGTTTTGGGGATTTCCATCAAACATAAACCACATTTCAGAAAGGATGTTTTCTATTTTACGAAGATTTCTTTATATTTGATACATACATCCTAACAACCGCCTCAGCAAGACATTGAGCAGAATCAACAAAATCCTCATTCGCTACAATATTCAAATCAGTACATGCGATAATTGCGGTATCTACTTTATCTTTTAACTGTACAACGAGCGCATTCCATAATTCTCGAGTTGCTTCAACTTCTCCAGATTTAACATAGGTAATAATTTGATTAATTGTTGTCTGCCATTTTTCATGATGAATGTACTCTATATTACGCTTCGCAATCCCGTCTTGATAAATACCAGCTTGAATTGTCGCTTCTGTTGCGAGAAGAGCGACTCTTTTTGTATTTTCAGGAATTGCTTGTAACGTTTCGTCAACTATATTTAAAAGCGGAATGGACAGAGAATGCTGTAATTCTTCAAAATAAAGATGCGCCGTATTGCACGGCATAGCGATAAATTCTACGCCAGTACTTTCAAGTTTTTGTGCCCCTTCAATAATCGCTTTTTTCATTGCTTCGTGATCAATAGAGCGATCCATGTAAAATGGTGTTGGACAAGAATAAATCATCATATGAGGAAAATCCATATCATGCTTTGCTCCGTATATTGTTTGGCACTTTGCTACAACTGTATCAACGAATGAACCAGTTGATTTTGGCCCCATTCCTGCTAGTATTCCGATCATTGGTTTGTCTCCTTTAATATGTAATTAAAAACGTTTTTTGCGAACGACAAAAAGAAATAAAGTAAGTAATAAAAATGAATATACGATAGCCCAACCTGTGAGCCATAGCGTGTGAGTAAGTATATTATATTTGTATTGTCCAAGCATTAGAAAGCTTTCGACGGGTGGTAAAAACCATAGAAACTCTTTTTTAAGCCGGATTGAGGCGATCGTTATAAGTAATATAAATGTCAGGCTAAGCCAAGCGGTGCTTGCTTTTTGAATAATATTTCTAGTAAATAAAGTTGCGATTGAAATTCCTAGTATAGAGAAAGACATGTGAGCGAGAAATCCAACTAAAAATAAAGAAACTGTCATTTCTTCATTAAACATTTGCAAAATAATTGGATAGATTACGGATATAAAAGATAAAACAGTACAAATGAGAAGGGCCGTAATATATTTACCAACATATAGTGCGGAAATATTATTTGTGTGAGAAATAGTAATTTGTTCTTGTACAGGGTCTTCCGTATGGAAAATCGTAACCGTAATCCAGGCGGATAATAAATAAAGTGCCAGTGCTGTTTCTAAGTATGTCGGCACAATAGGAGTCGGTTTATATGTATATACAAAAAGTAAGCTCACAAAGTACATCGCAATAGGAGGGACGTACTTATATGATTTTGTATAGTCGAGAAAATGGTAACGAATAAGAGCAAACATAATAAACCTTCTTTCGATTTAAAAGTTAGGTTGTAGCAGTGTGATAGATGCTTTTTTATGTAATAAAAACTGAAGCATTTCGTTTGTATATTCTTTTTCGATTTGTAATTGAATAAGGTTTTGATTTGAATTGTGTGTAACGTGTATAAATCCTAATTGCTTGCGTAGTTCTATCGCTGAAAATGTTTCATGAACGATTGCTTCAATATAGACTTGTTCTGCTGATTTTTGCACAGAGATATCTTCCGTGATTGTATGATTTGCTAATGACACAATTCTATCGGCGAAGTTTTCTAGTAGTTGTTTTTCATGACATGTGAAGAGTATAGATATGCCGTGTTGTTTTAATGAGAGTAAAATATGTTCTAATTCTTGCTGTGAGTTAGGATCAAGTCCAGAAAGAGGTTCATCTAAAATTAATAAATGGACGTCTGTAAGCAATGCTTGCATAATGCCTGTTTTTTGTTTCATGCCTTTTGAAAAGTTTCGTACAACGGAATGTCTTGCATGATGTAAGTGAAAAGATTCAAGAAGCATCGGAATTTTATCTTTTAAATATTTTGTTGATAAGCCGTGAATGTGCCCGAGATGATATAAATAATCCTCTAATGTAAAACGAATCCCTTCAGGAAAATGTTCAGGTACATAACCGATTTGTATATGTTCTTTTCTTTGAAGTGTCCCTGCTGTAGGTGAAATAAATCCTGCAATTATTTTGAGTAGAGTACTTTTTCCAGTACCGTTCCCGCCAATAATAGCGAGTGCCTCTCCTTCTGGAATGGATAAATCGATGTTGTCTAGTATCAGTGATTTGCCATACTTCTTTTGAATTCCCCTTAGTTCTACTAGCAAAGTTCTATCCTTCTTTCTTCAAATATTGTATACATCCATTATATAGGAGAATAAGAAAAAGACGTGCAATGAGTGCACGTCTTTTTTTGTTATGTTTTGTCGAATCGTCGATATATTATCGCTTTTCAATCGCCACAATAAATGGCGGGTTATTTTGCTGGTTAATGAAGCCATATCGCAGTACGTGAGCTTGTTTTTGGTCTAGTTCTTCTGCAAATATGAGAACAGCGTCGCGTTCTACTTGTCCCTCTGGATGTCCGTGGTAAATGACAAGGACGATGATTCCTTCAGGTGCCATTACTTCTAGTAATTGTTCTATAGCCGAAATTGTTGAGTTCGGTTTTGTAACGATATGCTTGTCACCGCCAGGAAGGTAACCTAAGTTGAAGATAGCACCTGTTACTTTTCCTTTTGCATCTTCTGGTAGTACGGATAAAAGCGTATCGTGACTATCGTGAACTAAAACAGTACGTTCGAAAAGCTCTTTTTCTTTTAACCGGATAGTGGAGCTTTCAATTGCTTCTTTTTGAATATCAAATCCAAATACTTTTCCGCTATCTCCAACGATTTCAGCTAGGAGGCAAGTGTCATGTCCATTTCCCAGTGTTGCATCTACAGCGTAATCGCCTTCTTTTACTGCCGTTTGCAGCAGTGTGCGAGCAAACGGTAATACACGTTCTAATTTCATTTTTGTTTCTCCTCATTTGCATATTTTCCTTGCCAGCTTCCGCGGCGTACAAATTCTGCATCGATGGAATTTAATACTTCCCATTTATTTAAGCTCCACATTGGACCAATCATTAAATCAGGTGGGCCGTCACCTGTGATGCGGTGCACAATTACGTCTTCTGGAATTATTTCAAGTTGGTCAACAACGAGACTTACGTAATCTTCAAGAGAAAGGAACTCGAGTTGTCCTTTTTCATATTGCTTCACCATTGGGGTTCCTTTTAATAAATGAAGTAAATGAATTTTAATTCCTTGTACATCAAGCTTCGCTACTTCACGAGCTGTTTCCATCATCATGTCATAATCTTCAAGGGGAAGACCGTTAATAATATGAGAGCAAACTCTAATGCCATGCTTACGTAATTTATTTACACCTTCCACATAAGACGGATAATCATGAGCGCGATTAATAAGGTTTGCAGTTCGCTCATGAACAGTTTGTAAACCGAGTTCAACCCAAAGGTAGGTGCGTTTATTTAAGTCCGCTAAATATTCAACAACATCGTCTGGTAAACAATCTGGACGAGTTGCGATAGAAAGACCGACAACGTCTTTTTCTGCTAGAAGCGGTTCGAATTTTTCTTTTAACACTTCAAGTGGTGCATGTGTATTTGTGTACGCTTGGAAATAAGCGATACATTTTCCATCTTTCCACTTTGAGCGCATTTTTTCTTTCATTTCATGATATTGCGTTATAACATCATCGCGGCGATCACCAGCGAAGTCGCCAGATCCAGCAGCACTGCAAAATGTACAACCACCGTAAGCAACTGTACCGTCACGGTTCGGGCAATCGAAGCCAGCATCTAATGAAACTTTAAAGATTTTTTCACCAAATTCATTTCGTAAATGGTAATTCCATGTATGATAACGTTTATTGTCGTTTGTATATGGAAAAGGGTTTTGAACCTTCATTACTTTCCCTCCTAAGCCGAGTCAAAATGAAACAAAATCCATTATAACATACTCATAAGGTAGAGATGGAAGGGACACACTAAAGGGGAATTGAAGCAAGGAGGGACAATTATGGCAGAGCGTCAATCACTTGAATCGTATATTACGCAAGCGGAGCAAGCTGTGGAATATGCGAAAGAACAATTAGATCTTGGTATGAGACAAGAGCATTATAATACGTTGGAGTATGGAGATGCGCAGTTACAATTAGAACAAGCATATAACGATTTACAAACGATGCAACAACATGCGAATGATGAGCAACGTGAGCAGTTAAATAGAGCACGCATGGCAATTCGCCAACTGCAACATCAAATGATTATTACACCGCACTAATAAGGAGTGAATGTAATGGCGAAACGTTCAGATCAAAATAATCCAGAGCAAAAAACGCAAAATGGACATAACGCTGAGTTTTCGAATGAACTTGATCCGGTTGTGCAAGTGAAACAGCGTAATAGTAAAAAAGGACAACCGCAAAGATCAAAGCAATCAGAGTAAACCAGGTCGCAATATGACCTGGCTTTATTTTGTTATATGACAATAATGTAAGATTACTGTAAGGTTTGCCGATAGTTGTAAGATAACATTTCCAGTAGAGTAAGGGAGGATTAAATTTTGGACAAGGAGTTGCTTTATGGGGAACAATATTACAAACAAACGAATTGATGAGTTAGATTACATTCGTGGCTTCGCATTACTGGGGATTATTTTAGTAAATATTCTTGCACTACTTAATATTAAAATTCCAGATCCTAATACAGTAGATGCTAGCTACCAACGGTTTCTATACTTATTTGTAGAAGGTCGTTTCTTCTCTATTTTCTCATTCTTATTTGGAGTAGGATTCTACATCTTCATTACAAGAGCAATTGCGAAAGGGAAGAATGGATACGTTCTATTTCTACGCCGTGTAGTTGCACTATTTATTTTTGGTTTGATTCACCAAATGTTTCAGCCTGGAGAAGCACTAGCGTTATACGCAATTTGTGGATTAGTCGTTTTACCGTTTTATAAAGCGAAAAAAGAAGTGAATGTAGTAATCGGTTTTATTCTTACGATAGCTTTTAGTATTATGGCAGCTAAGGAATTATTACCATTAGGTTTAATTTTATTAGGTCTTGCTGCGGGGCAGTATAAAGTGTTTGAAAATCTTTCAGCAAAAATCAAGCAAGTCGCTATTTTTACAGGTATTATGTTTGTTTTAAGTGTTGTAGCGTTATGGTATCAATATGGACACGTTCCTGCTGAGCCATTCGTAAATATGATGCTCATGAATGAGGATGGAACAATGGATGCTGCAGGTCAATTCTTAAAAATTGGCGTTACAGTTGGACCTATTATTTCAGCTTTTTATGTAGGAGCACTAATTTTATTACTTCAGTTAAAACCAGTTCAAACATTGTTAGCACCACTGAAATACTACGGTCGTATGGCGTTAACAAATTATATCGGACAAACTGCAATGATTTTAATTGCTGGTAGCGTATTTAACTTTGCAGAAAACTTAACATACATGCAGACGCTATATGTGTGTATCACAATTTATGTAATTCAAATTGTGTTTAGTGTAATTTGGATGAAAATCTTTAAAATGGGTCCACTAGAATGGATTTGGCGTGTTATTACGTATTGGACGGTAACACCTTTAAAGAAATAAAGTGAAACTTTAATCAGTGGGGGTCTTACTGCCCATTAAAGCGGGATAAAGAGAGAAGCGGGCTGTTCCTTTTGTGGAACAGCCCATTTTTATTGTTATCTTTCGTCGGTAAGTCGATATATTTTGAAAATCGCTGATAAAAATTTATTTATGCACGAACCTTACACGCGCCCATTTTTTATATTACAAAAGTGTAAGGTAAATGTAATGTTAACAAATAGCAGTTCCCTTCCAAAAAGCGCAAAATAGGTAATGGAAAAACAAGCGTAGGAGGATATATATGACGAAACCAGTTGTAGACGTGAAAAACGTTCAAAAAGTGTACGGTAAAAAAGGTGAGAACCAATCACACGCGTTAAAAGGTGTTTCATTCTCAATTCAAGAGGGTGAGTTTGTTGGGATTATGGGACCATCTGGTTCTGGTAAAACGACATTATTAAATGTAATTTCAACGCTTGATAAAGCAACGGGCGGCGTTATTGAAATTGCGGGTACGGATATTACGAAAATGAAACAAGGTGAGCTTTCTGATTTCCGTTCACAAAAATTAGGATTCATCTTCCAAGACTTTAATTTATTAGAGAACTTATCTATTTATGAAAACATTGCACTTCCGCTTTCTCTTCAAGGTGTTCCATCACGTAATATTGGACCGAAAGTAGAAAAAGTAGCGGATATGTTAGGGATTACAGAAATTCTTCAAAAGTATCCATCTGAAGTATCGGGTGGACAAAAGCAGCGTTCAGCAGCAGCGCGTGCGTTAGTGCATGAGCCGGCAATTATTTTAGGGGACGAGCCAACAGGAGCTCTTGATTCTAAAAATGCAACGAGTTTACTTGATGCAATGACAAACTTAAATAAAGATCAGGGCGTATCGATTATGATGGTTACGCATGATCCTTACAGTGCAAGTTACTGTCAGCGTATTTTATTCATTCAAGATGGTGAGTTATATAAAGAAATTCATCGCGGTGGTACGCGTGAAGAGTTCTACAAAGAAATTTTAGATGTACTTGCAGATTTAGGTACACAAAAAGCGTAAGGAAGGAGGTTTCAGTATGTTATTTAAACTTTCCATGTCGGGGCTGAAAAGTAAGCTAAAAGATTATATCGTCTTACTTGTCGGTCTTGTCATGTCGATTTCAATTTTTTATATGTTTCAAACGTTAGCGCTTAATAAAGCGTTCCTTGAATCTAACTCAATGATTAAATCTATTGGATTCGTATTCCAAGCGGGATCATTTTTACTAGCAATTATAACGTTCTTCTACATTTTATATGCAAACTCATTCTTATTATCTCTTCGTCAAAAAGAGTTTGGAATGTATATGATGTTAGGAGCAAAAAAGCATAAAGTTACATTACTTATGTTTATTGAAACAATCGTATTAGGCGCTGCGTCTCTTGCGATTGGTATTACAGTTGGTGTAGGACTTGCAGAAGGTATTGGACAGTTATTAATGAAACAGCTTGAATTTTCTGGTGAAGGATATAAAGCATTTTACCTTCCATCTATGACTGTTACTTGCATCTTTTTCTTTGCACTATTTGTATTATCAGCAATTATGAACAGTATTAAGTTATCACGTATTTCAGTATTGCAGCTAGTACATGCAGATGCACAAACAGAGCGTGTTGCGGTAAAAGGAAAAATGACAGGTTTAGTTGCATTCCTTGCGGTTATTTTATTAGGAATTGGCTATGCATCAATGATTTACATGGAAAAACTAAGAGAGATGGGAATCCTTATTGCATTAGTTACAACAACAGCTGGTACTTACATGCTATTTGGATCACTTCTTCCGGTTATTATTAAAAAGTTAAAAAGTAATAAGAAGCGTAGTGAAAAAGGACTTAACGCTTTTACATTTGCACAGTTAAATTTCCGTATTAATAGTTTAACGAAAGTACTTGCGACAGTAGCGATGTTAGTAGCGCTTGGAGCTGGTGCAATTTCAGGTGGTATGGCGTTTAAAAATAATGTTATAAAAATGGTTGATGGTTTAGTAATCTATGATTCAGTCGTTCATAATCCAACAGCTGAAGAAAAGAAAATATTAGACGGTATTACATTTAAAGAGAAAAGTGAATATCGTTACAAAGTAGATGATAAATATGTTTACTATGTAAAAGAAGATTTAGAGAAAAATCGTCCTATAGTAAGAGATATGGCAAATATGGAGTCAATGAAAGATTTAGTGAATACGAAGAACGTTTCAGAGGAACTACAAGTAGGTGCAGTTTCTAGAGAAATGAATGAAAAAGATGCGAACGCTAAAGAACTTTCAGCAGAATGGGTTGATGCTTTTAGTACAATCCATCCATATTATTTATACGAAAATCATGCAATTAAAATTGTAGATCAAAAAATGTACGATGGGATAAATGGTAAAGAAGGTATAGCATTTATCGGAAAAACAAATGACTTCTTAACATATACAAAAGAGTGGAAAAAACTTGACGAGTTGCAGCTAGTTAAATATAAAAATGTAAAAGCTGAAAGAATGGATAGTAAATATCAAACTTACAATGGGTTCTACGGCGTTGCAAGCGGAACAGTGTTTATGGGATTCTTCCTTGGAATTGCGTTCTTAGCAATGATGGCAAGTTGTTTAATGTTTAAAATTCTTTCTGGTGCATCAAAAGATATTACGCGTTATCAAATGCTTCGTAAAATCGGTGTGCGTCGTGAATTATTAACGAAATCGATTTATAAAGAGTTATTCTTAGTATTCTTATTCCCAGCAATTTTAGGCATTGCTCACGTATTAGTTGGTATGAATATTTTCGGATTTATTTTAGTTGATCCGTACTTCCGTATTTGGGTACCAATCGTAATTTTCGTAGTTATTTATGCGATTTATTATTTCATTACAGTTCAATTGTATAAAGGAATTGTTCTTCCAAAAGAAGATTAATACGTAAAAAGTCGAGTGAAAGTGCTCGGCTTTTTGTATTTTCAGAAAAAAACACTTTAATGTTACTGAAATGTATAATATAATGTAAATAAGTAACATAATATGTGAGTATCAGCAACTGAAAAGTGAAAGGAGGAATCCGATCTATAGAAAGAAGCTGAACTTGTATCCCCCTATTTTTTCTACCCACACCGTATTTGTACAATCATAAATTTCCAAATGAAAAATTGTCGTAAGAGTATATTGTGAAAATAATGGATAATACATGGAAATCTCATAGCATGATAAGGTAAAATGGACAGGATAATGAGAAAATTACCGTTCATAAGATGAGGAGATACATGTATGGAAGTTGTAGAGGCATTAAAAGATATAAGCCAGATTGAGGCTATGAAAAAGTATTTAAAAGAGCACTCGCTGCGAGATTATCTTTTATTTGTTATTGGAATTAACACTGGATTAAAAATTACTGAACTACTTAGTATGAAATTTGAAGAGGTATTAAATGAAGATAAGACTGTTAAAGAGTTTTATTCCCTTCCTGTGAAAGATGAAAAATTTAAACAAGATATTTATTTAAATACAAAAGTAAAAGAAGCTCTCTTAGAGTACGTACAAACTATTGATGCTCAAAGAGAAAGCTACGTATTTCAATCTAATAAAACGACAAATTCAATCTCACGCCAACAAGCGTATCGCGTTATTCATAACGCAGCTGAAGCGGTTGGAATTATTGGAAAGATTGGAACGAACTCAATGCGAAAAACATTTGGATTTCACGCGTACAAAAGAGGAATAGCAATTGCGCTATTGCAAAAGCATTTTCATCACGCAACTCCATCAGAAACACTCAAGTATTTAGGAATCTCAAAAGATGAAAAGTTTAAAACAGAGATTGATGTTGATTTGTAAAAGCCGTAACTAAAAACTTTAGGAGGCGGAAAATATGAATATTAGAGAAAGTGAATTACCGGGCATTGGATGTAAATTTGAAGTGATAACAAAAGGTAATGAAAAAATGGTTATTGTGATTCATGATGATGGCCGAAGAGAAATGTATCATTTTGATGCGGATCATGATGAGAGTGTTTCAAGCATTTCTCTTCGTGATTCTGAAGCGAGGCAAATTGCGGCTATATTAGGCGGAATGGTATATAGACCGCAAGCGCTAGACACAATTGAGATGGCTTTTGAAGGATTATCAATTGAATGGTTTAAGGTGGAGAATAACGCACCGGTAGTACAACAAACAATTGGCAGCTTACATGTCAGAAAAACATATAACGTAACGATTATTGCTATTTTGAAAAAGAATATGAAGAAATTCTTTAATCCAGGTCCAGACTCTATTATTGAAGCTGGCGATATGCTCGTATTGTCAGGCGAAAGACATGAAGTGAAAAGAATTATTAATGAATTGCTTTCAGCAGGAGGTGATTCCTAATCGATGGATACTTTAATCTTTGAAGTTGGAACTGCTTTAGTATTAGTAGCTTTTGCAGCTATCCTCGCTGCGAAGTTAAAGTTCTCGATTATTCCGTTTCTCATTATACTCGGTATGTTAGTGGGGCCTCATGCCCCAGATTTAGGACTTATCGATTTAAGGTTTATTGAAAGCAGAGAAGTTATTTCCTTCCTCGGCCGCGTTGGCGTCATATTCCTCCTATTCTATTTAGGCTTAGAATTCTCAATAAAAAAATTAATTAAATCAGGAAAATCGATTGCTTTCGGGGGGACTGTCCACATATCGCTTAATTTCATATTAGGTTTGCTTTATGGATATGTGATGGGCTTCCCTTTATTAGAAACATTAATTATTGCTGGAATCATTACAATTTCATCGAGTGCAATTGTTGCAAAAGTAATTGTTGATTTAAGAAGATCCGGTAATAAAGAGACTGAATTAATATTAGGAATCATTATGTTTGATGATATTTTTTTAGCTGTATATTTATCAGTCGTTTCAGGGTTAGTACTTGGGGGCGCAACATCATTTGTAGGTGCTCTTACATCGGTATTAATCGCAGTAGGATATATGCTACTATTCTTTGTAGTCGCTAGAAAAGCTACGCCGTTCTTAAATAAAATATTAGATATTTCGTCAAATGAAATTTTTATTATCGTAATATTCGCTATTTTATTCTTTGTAGCAGGATTTTCAGAAACGATTCATGTTGCTGAGGCGATTGGAGCATTATTGTTAGGGCTCGTTTTTTCTGAAACAGAGCATAGCGATCGGATTGAGCATCTCGTCGTTCCGTTTCGTGACTTCTTTGGAGCTATATTCTTTTTCAGCTTCGGTTTAAGTATAGATCCGTTTTCACTTGGAGGAGCAGTGTGGTTGGCGTTAGGAGCAGTTCTTATTACACTCATCGGTAATTTTACAGCTGGAATGATGGCGGGACGTAAAGCCGGGTTATCGCATAAGGCTTCTACGAATATTGGTTTAACACTCGTATCACGCGGGGAATTCTCTATTATTGTAGCCAATATCGGCATTGCGGGTGGCTTAATGGCAGCGATTAAACCATTCTCTGCACTTTACGTTTTAATATTAGCATCGTTAGGTCCGTTATTAACGAAAGAGTCCGGGAGAATATACTCTCTATTAGATAAGATATTTAAATGGAGTGCGAAAGAACGTGCGAAGCGAGAAAAAGAAGTTGGATAGTATAAAAAAGGGGAGACTGCATGAACTTCATGTAGCCTCCCCTTTTTTGTCGGTAAGTCGATATATTTTTAAGTGGCAATCAATATAATTTCATTTACCTACATACCGTTATCTGAATTTCATCAACTATTAATCAGTTGCCTTCCTATTTAAAAACGACTACAATTTTACTGTTATAGATGAACGAAAAAATAGAATAGGAGGGGAGACTATGCCAAGGAAAGTATGGCTATTAGTAGCTGGGATGATTATTAATGTCACGGGTGCTTCTTTTTTATGGCCTTTTAATACAATTTATTTGCATGATCACCTAGGGAAATCTTTATCTGTGGCCGGAATGGTATTAATGATCAACTCGCTTACTGGTGTAATCGGAAACTTGCTCGGCGGTGTTTTATTTGATAAATGGGGCGGTTATAAATCAACTTTAGTAGGGATTGTCATTACACTCGTATCGATTTTAGGTCTTGTGTTCTTCCACGGTTGGCCGTTATATGTTGTGTGGTTAGCGTTAATCGGTTTTGGTTCTGGAATGGTCTTCCCATCGATGTATGCGATGGTTGGTACGGTTTGGCCAGAGGGCGGAAGACGAGCATTTAATGCGATGTATGTTGGACAAAACGTTGGTATTGCAATCGGAACAGCGTGTGGTGGATTAGTTGCATCGTATCGTTTTGATTATATTTTCTTAGCGAACTTTATTTTGTACTTTGTTTTCTTCTTAATTGCTTTTATTGGATTCCGTGGTATGGAAGACAAGAAAGAGCCAGGCGTACAAAAAGAAGTCGAAACGAAAAAAGGTTGGTCGCTTACACCAGGATTCAAAGCACTTCTTATCGTATGTGTAGCATATGCTTTATGCTGGGTTACATATGTACAGTGGCAAGGGGCAATTGCGACTCATATGCGGGAATTAAATATTAGCCTCCGCCATTATAGTTTATTATGGACGATAAACGGAGCGATGATCGTTTGCGCGCAGCCGCTTGTTAGTATGTTAATTCGTTGGATGAAGCGTTCTTTAAAACAACAAATTATGATTGGAATCGTCATTTTTGCGGCGTCATTCATTGTGTTGAGTCAAGCGCAGCAATTTACGATGTTCCTCGTTGCGATGATAACATTAACAATTGGTGAGTTATTTGTATGGCCAGCAGTTCCGACCATTGCAAATATACTTGCGCCAAAAGATAAACTTGGGTTTTATCAAGGCGTTGTAAATAGCGCAGCGACTGTAGGGAAAATGTTCGGGCCGGTCGTTGGCGGAGCGATTGTTGATTTATACAATATGGAAGTATTGTTTATAGCAATCATGGTAATGCTTGTAGTAGCGCTTATTGCAACGAGCATGTATGATAAACGAGTAAAAGTAGAAGAAACAGTTGAAGAAAAAATTGCAGTTTAGTTTGACGGAACATGTAACATGTTTTAGAATATATTTAAATAAAACAACCTTTAGAACAAGGGAGATAGCTCGGCTGTCGTAAGACGAATTCGTTAGTGATTAAAAGTAACGATTAACCGAGAAGCCTTCACTTTAAGTAAGCTTTTTAGAGATACGAAGTGGTGGGTAGTTCACATTAACTCATATTTGTAATAACAGTGAGAAGGAGTAGTAGTAATAGAAGCTGGTTTAGAGAGTTGACGGTCGGTGCAAGTCAATCCACGTTTCGTTATGAACTCGCCTTTGAGTTGCAGTTGTGAAACTAACAGTAGCAATTGCCGTTAATCCACGTTACGGATCTAAGCGAATGTATATTTGTACATTAATTTAGGGTGGTACCGCGGGAATCTATAACCTCTCGTCCCTTTCTAGGGATGAGAGGTTTTTTGTATTTTGGGCGGTGAAAATAAATAGAATTTCAAGGAGGGTATCTCATGAGCTTTAATCATCAAGATATTGAGAAGAAGTGGCAAGGGTACTGGGAAGAGAATAAAACATTCCGTACGCCAGATGAGACAGAAAAACCAAAATTTTATGCACTAGATATGTTCCCATATCCATCAGGTGCAGGCCTACACGTAGGACATCCAGAAGGTTATACAGCGACAGATATTTTATCTCGTATGAAGCGTATGCAAGGATATAACGTTCTTCATCCAATGGGATGGGATGCATTCGGTCTTCCAGCAGAGCAATATGCACTTGATACTGGAAACAGCCCGGCAGAATTTACAGAGATTAATATTAATACGTTCCGTAATCAAATTAAAGCATTAGGTTTCTCTTACGATTGGGATCGTGAAGTAAATACAACAGATCCAAACTACTATAAGTGGACACAATGGATCTTCCTAAAACTATTTGAAAAAGGTTTAGCTTACGTTGATGAAGTACCTGTAAACTGGTGCCCAGCACTTGGTACAGTACTTGCAAACGAAGAAATCATTGACGGTAAGAGTGAGCGCGGCGGACATCCAGTTGAGCGTCGTCCGATGAGACAGTGGATGTTAAAAATTACGGCTTACGGAGATCGTCTATTAGAAGATCTAGATGAGCTTGATTGGCCAGAAAGCTTAAAAGATATGCAACGTAACTGGATCGGTCGTTCTGAAGGTGCAGAAGTACATTTCAATATCGACGGTACAGACGAGAAATTCACAGTTTTCACAACGCGTCCTGATACACTATTTGGTGCAACATACTGTGTACTTGCTCCGGAACATGCACTTGTTGCTGAAATTACAACAGCAGATCAAAAAGAAGC
This sequence comes from Bacillus cereus group sp. BfR-BA-01379, assembly GCF_022663605.1. Classification (NCBI taxonomy): domain Bacteria; kingdom Bacillati; phylum Bacillota; class Bacilli; order Caryophanales; family Bacillaceae; genus Bacillus; species Bacillus cereus group sp. BfR-BA-01379. The sequence continues at coordinate 1,908 of NZ_JAKUFT010000076.1, read as the reverse complement.
AGTAGAAGCTTACATTAACTCTGTAAAAATGAAGAGTGATCTAGAGCGTACAGAACTTGCGAAAGAGAAAACTGGTGTATTCACTGGTGCTTACGCAGTTAACCCAGTAAACGGTGAGAAATTACCAATCTGGATCGCTGATTACGTTCTTGCAACTTACGGAACAGGTGCTGTAATGGCAGTTCCAGCTCACGATGAGCGTGACTATGAATTCGCATCAGTATTCAATCTTCCAATGAAGGAAGTTGTAAAAGGCGGAGACATTACGAAAGAAGTGTACACAGGTGATGGTGCACATGTAAACTCAGCATTCCTTGATGGTTTAAATAAAGAAGAAGCAATCGTAAAAATGATTGAATGGCTTGAAGTAACGAGCGCAGGAAATCAAAAGGTAACGTACCGTCTACGTGACTGGTTATTCAGCCGTCAACGTTACTGGGGTGAGCCAATTCCAGTAATTCACTGGGAAGATGGCACAATGACAGCTGTGAAAGAAGAAGAATTACCATTAGTTCTTCCGAAAACAGAAAATATCCGTCCTTCAGGTACAGGTGAATCACCACTTGCGAACATTGACGAGTGGGTAAATGTTGTTGATCCTGAAACTGGTAAAAAAGGTCGTCGTGAAACGAACACAATGCCACAATGGGCTGGTAGCTGCTGGTATTACCTACGTTACATCGATCCAAACAATAGTGAAGCACTTGTAGATCCTGAAAAAGTAAAACAATGGCTTCCAGTTGATATTTATATCGGCGGAGCAGAGCACGCTGTACTTCACTTACTATATGCTCGTTTCTGGCATAAAGTATTATACGATATCGGTGTAGTTCCAACGAAAGAGCCGTTCCAGCAATTATTCAACCAAGGTATGATTCTAGGTGAAAACAACGAGAAAATGAGTAAATCAAAAGGTAACGTTGTAAACCCTGATGATATCGTAGCAAGCCATGGTGCAGATACACTTCGTCTATACGAAATGTTCATGGGACCGTTAGATGCTTCGATCGCTTGGTCTGAAAATGGTCTTGACGGAGCTCGTCGCTTCCTAGACCGCGTATGGCGCCTATTCATTCAAGATAACGGTGAATTAAGTGAGAAAATTACTGATGCACCAAACAAAAATCTTGAAAAAGCTTACCATCAAACAGTGAAGAAAGTAACAGAAGACTATGCAGAGCTTCGCTTCAACACAGCGATTTCTCAAATGATGGTATTCATCAACGATGCATATAAAGCTGAAACACTTCCAAAAGAATATGTAGAAGGTTTCGTAAAAATGATTGCACCAGTTGCACCTCATATCGGGGAAGAACTATGGAGCAAACTTGGATACAATGAAACAATCACATATGCAAGCTGGCCAACATTCGATGAGTCTAAACTTGTAGAAGATGAAGTTGAAATCGTTGTTCAAATTATGGGCAAAGTTCGCGCAAAACTAACAATGAGTAAAGACGCATCAAAAGAAGAAATGGAACAACTTGCACTTGAAGCAATTCAAGACCAAATTGAAGGGAAAACAGTTCGTAAAGTAATTGTTGTTCCTGGAAAACTTGTTAACGTTGTTGCAAACTAATGAATGAAAAGCTCAGAGCATTTATGCTCTGAGCTTTTTTGTGTGGAACATAATCTCAAGATTACCTTCATCTAAGTGTTCAATTATTCCACTACGTACAAATAAAAGAGCGGAATTCCAATACAGACAAACACCTATTTTTCTATAGGAAATATGATAAAAAAGGTAGGCTAAATTGAGTAGAAGAGGTGAAAGGAATGAAAGGGATGGACAATAATGCACCACATGGCTTCTTCGGAGGTGGATCGGGTAGTTATGAACAAATGATGTTAATGGGAGGAGCTGGCCAACAAGGGTACGGTGGAATTCCGAGCTGGATGGGTGGAGCA
>NZ_JAKUFT010000075.1:0-22286 GCF_022663605.1 Bacillus cereus group sp. BfR-BA-01379 | reverse complement strand
TTAGGATATATACTGTTAATGACAGTATACTGTTGTTAACAGTATATGGTGCATGAAGTGCTATGTCAATTTTAAAATGTGCGAATTTCGAGGATACTATTTTCTAACTATTAATGTTGATAAACTACCAATGCGAAGGGGTTGTACATCAAAAAATACAAAAAAAGACACTCTCAAGAGTGCCTCTTATTAGCAGCCGAATCCGCCGCCCCAACAGCTAGCGCCAACGATGATTAATAAGATAAAGAGTACAACAAGTAAAGCGAATCCGCCGCCGAAACCGCAGCCTCCACCACAACTACCGCCATAGCCCATATTAACTCCTCCTTCCATAAAGACCATTAATTAATGGATTTAATGTACTTTATGTTTTTACGGATAAACTTGAGCAGGTCCTTTTGAAAAATAAAAAGTGCTTAGATTTAATGAGAATTGACGACCTTATTTTTGTCACGGGTATTATGCTGATGACATATTGTATTTTATTCTGTGTATTGGGGGAAGGAGGATCTTTATGGCCAATTCTGAAATGATTTTACGATTACTTACGGATTTAAAGATTGAACAGCAAGCTTTAAAAGAACAGTTGGAAAAAATGCAAACAGCTGTGACTATTCTTGAAGAAAAATCAGTGATTATGGAAGAAAAACCAGCGACTATTGAAGAAAAACCAATGAATATTGAAGAAAAATCAGCTGCTGCAAAGCAAAGAGCTCATTCTGGACGCCCAACATCTTTTCGTGCTTGGAGAGCATCTTCGCAAAAAAATTCATAAAAGTATAAGAAAAGAAGACATCGATTACGATGTCTTCTTTTGCTTGTACAATCCAAATGAAGTTAAGAAGATATATCCATATTGCTTTAAAAATAAGAAGAAAATAACGATTGTCGACTCCTGTTTTAGTATAGCATGTAATAATAAATATTTTTATGTAATATTGCATATATATAGATTATATAATGTTTATTGTATATATTTTAGTTGTCTGTTATTTGTTTTAATTCATTTACTTATATTATTTTTTGAGTGCCCCAGTGATGGGGCCTTTTTTTATAATTGTGTTAAAGTAGAAACCTCTCAAGCATAAGAGAGGGGTTACATAACTAGGGAAATGGTTATTAGTGTTTAATGAGATGGAGTCCAGGATGTTGCTTCTGAATTTCTTCTAAATGAAGTACTACTTATTTTTAAACAGTTCCCCATAAATGATAAACCATGCCGATAACAAAAAAATGCTAGTCCTGCAAACAGAACGATTAAAGCAAGCATTCCGTTTTTATTATGTTCCATATAGTCAGCTCATTTTTTAGTTATATACAAAAAGCCTTTAGTCGTAATTATGGCTAAAGGATCGGATTCTCATACTTTTTAGTTTACAAAGAAAAGACACCCATATAAGAGTGTCTTTTCCGATAGTTTGTTTAGCCTTAGCAGAAGCAAGAAGCTCCAACGATGATTAATAAAATGAATAACACAACTAATAATGCAAATCCTCCAGCAAAACCGCAGCCTCCGCCGCAACTACCACCAAATCCCATAATAGTTCCTCCTTTAATAAGAGGGGAAAAACAAAGGGTCACTCGTGTTTTTTTAACGGATTCCATTTACTTTATGTTTTGACGTATAAACGTGAGCAGGTCCTTTTGAAAATAAAAAAAGACACCTTAAGGTGCCTTTATATAATTAATATTCGCTAGCGTAAAATTCTTTTATTAGTTTTATTTCATTTGTATCCGGGTCAAACTTAAATATTTTAATTTGATTGGATTCGTCTTTATAAGCAAATGTATTATCACCAACTTGGGTCATATTGCTAATGTTTAAGCTAGGATCACTACCATGGTCAGTGATATCCACAGTTTTCTCACGATCCCAAAATGCAATGACAAGGATTAAGATAATAAGGCATACACGTATGAACCGCAGTTCTCTTGCTACAGGATGCTCCATATGATAGTCTCCTTTTTCATTTGATAGATTTTGTGTACAAAAGAGATACTTCCTATGAGAATATAAATAAAAAAGACACTTCAAAGTGTCTTTTTTATTTGAGTTATGCGCATTGCTTAATAAGACGCTAGTTCCTCAAGTTAAATATGAGTAACTATGTAGGGTAGTTCTATTATAACATTTTAACCATTAATGGGTCTATATGGAATTTTATCGATAATTATGTTTGATTATTCAGAATGGTACATGTAGTGAGAAATATATATTACCTATAGTAATTGTAAAATATAATGATGTATATAACTAGTCTTGTAATGAATGTAAGCAACAGTTGATAAATAGATAGTATTGTTCTTTGTAAAAAAATATTCAATAATTTATCATTGCAACCGCTTACTCTTTGTGTATAATAAAGGTAAGTTAATAAGTAAAAGGATTGTTACTGTTCGGCAGGCAAAACCTAAATTGATCTAGAGGCTACGGGTGTAGTGTGGCTTTTGGAATCAGTTTAGGTTTTTTTATTACCTTTTGTGACTTTAAGAAGAAGAAGGCGGAACAATATGAGAATCCATAAAATCTTAAATAACAATGTTGTTTGTACGATGAAGGATACTGAGACAGAAGTTGTACTGATGGGCAGAGGTTTGGGATTTCAGAAAAAAGTAGGCGATACGATTGATGAATCTAAGGTAGAAAAGACTTTTGTGCTAGAAACAAGAGAATTATCAGAGAAACTTGCTAGGTTGCTAACTGAAATTCCTGTAGAAAATTTAGAGATTACAGAGAGAATTATTCAGTTTGCTAAGACAGCTTTGCCGGGGACTTTAAGTGATTATATTTATCTTACATTAACGGATCACTTAAGTTTTGCCTTAACTCGGCATAAAGAAGGAATGGATCTTAAAAATACTTTGCTTTGGGAGATTAAGAGGTTCTATCAGAAAGAGTTTGAAATTGGTCTACAAGCTTTGAACATAATTGAAGAAGAGACTGGGCTTAGACTTTCTGAAGATGAAGCAGGGTCAATTGCACTACATTTCGTTAATGCGCAGCAAGGAGAGCCGGCGATGCAACAAACGGTAGCGATGACGAAAATCGTCCAAGATATTTTAAATGTTGTAAAGTACCACTATAAGATGAACTTAGATGAAAGTTCATTTAATTATAGCCGGTTTGTAACGCATTTACGATATTTTGCGCAGCGTTTAATGCAGAAGGAATTGAACTCGGCTGATGATGATTTTTTATACGAGCAAGTGAAAAGTAAGTATGAAGAGGCATATTGTTGTACAGAAAAAATTGAAGCATACTTACGAAAAGCACATAATAGTCATCTTTCAAAAGATGAAAAGGTGTACTTGACGTTGCACATTCATCGTGTAACGAAACGCAACGAATTATGTAATTGAATAAACGGGATTGTTACTGTTTGGCAGGCAAAACCTAAATTGACTTGTAATGGAGTGATTCGTATGTATCACGCCGTTATGGTTAGTTTAGGTTTTTTCTTTTCTAAAAAATAACAAATGGGATGATTATAGGGAGGGAAAGTTACGATGAAGTATGAAAAATTAGCAAAAGATATACTGAAGAATGTTGGCGGGAGAGAAAATATACATAGCGTTGTACATTGTATAACTCGCTTGCGATTTCAGTTAAAGGATGAGGGGAAAGCAAATACAGAAGTACTGAAAAGTATGGAAGATGTTGTGACTGTTATGAAAAGCGGCGGACAATATCAAGTTGTAATTGGTAACCATGTATCTGACGTATACAAAGCAGTTATTGCTGCTGGAGGGTTTCAAGAAGCTGAGGAAGAAACTACGAGCGAGAAGAAAAAGAGTAGTCTTATAGATATTCTTTCTAGCATTTTCACTCCTATTTTAGGAGTGTTAGCTGCAACAGGGATGATTAAAGGATTTAATGCATTATTTGTAGCGTTAGGCTGGTTAAGTACACAGTCAGGAACGTATCAAATATTAAATGCAGTCGGCGATTCGTTATTTTATTTCTTCCCGATCTTCCTTGGATATACAGCAAGTAAGAAATTCGGGGGATCACCATTCATCGGTATGGCAATTGGAGGAGCTCTAGTTTATCCAGCTTTATTAGGTTTAAAAGCAAGTGAGCCATTATATACGTTATTTGCAGGGACGATGTTTGAATCACCAATTCATATTACGTTTTTAGGAATACCAGTTATTTTAATGAACTATGCATCATCCGTTATTCCAATTATTCTCGCTGCTTATTTTGGAGCGAAAGTAGAACAGTCTTTAAAGCAAGTTATTCCGGATGTTGTGAAAACATTTTTATTACCATTCTTCACATTATTAATCGTTGTACCAGTTACATTTCTCGTTATTGGCCCAATTGCGACATGGGCAGGGCAGTTTTTAGGGCAGGCGACGCTTTGGGTTTATCATGCAAGCCCATTAGTAGCGGGTGCTTTACTCGGTGCTTTCTGGCAAGTACTTGTCATATTTGGCCTTCATTGGGGCGTTGTTCCGATTGGCTATAACAATTTAGCGGTAAATGGTGTTGATCCGATATTAGCACTTATATTTGCTGCTTCATTTGCTCAAATTGGTGCTGTGCTTGGGGTTTGGGTGAAAACGAAAGACAAGAAATTAAAAACACTTAGTATTCCAGCTTTTATTTCAGGTATTTTCGGTGTTACAGAGCCGGCGATTTATGGGATTACACTTCCTCTTAAAAAGCCGTTTATTATGAGCTGTATTGCTGGAGGAATTGGCGGCGCAATACTTGGTGTATTTGGCACACAAGCTTATATGACAGGCGGACTTGGTATATTTACGCTTCCGACGTTTATTAGTCCGAAAGATGGGATTACAGCTGGATTTTGGGGAGCAATTGTTTCGCTGGTTGTTTCTTTAATGGTAGGTTTTATTCTGACTTACTTATTTGGTTTTACGAAAAAACAAACATCTACAGAAACAGCTGAAACAATTAATAAAATCGCTGCATCAAACGATGATGAAGTAATCTTTAGTCCTTTCTATGGCGCCGTTATGCCGCTTCAAAATATTGACGATGCTGCATTTGCATCAGGTGCGCTAGGTGAAGGAGTTGCGATTGAGCCTTCAGAAGGAAAGTTGTTTTCACCGGTTTCAGGTACGATTTCTGCGCTGTTCCCGACGAACCATGCGGTAGGAATTACGGCGGATTCAGGTGCTGAAATTTTAATCCATATTGGAATGGATACTGTGAAATTAAATGGCGAATTTTTCTCTTCTCATATTGAACAAGGAGCAAGAGTAGAAAAAGGGCAATTACTTATTGAGTTTAATATAGCTGAAATTCAAAAGGCGGGTTATATTGTGACAACACCAGTTGTTGTTACAAATTATGATAAATATAGTATCAAAAAAACGGAAATAGAAAAGATTCAAGCAGGAGATTCCTTACTAAAGTTAGGAGTTAAATAGTAGTTACATTTCATACAGGTTCAAACGAAGAAAGGTATTCTTTAAAACTTACAATGCCTTTCCTCGTTCATTCTTATATAAAGGAGTTTTTCTATATGTCTAAAGTTAATTTTCCAAAAGGATTTTTATGGGGTGGAGCAACTGCAGCCAATCAAGTTGAAGGCGCATATGTAGAAGACGGAAAAGGATTAACGACGGTTGATCTATTACCAACTGGTGAAAATCGTTGGGATATTATGAAAGGAAATATTCATTCTTTTACACCGGTAGAAGGGGAGTTTTATCCATCACATGAAGCGATTGATTTTTACCATCGTTATAAAGAAGATGTTGCGTTGTTTGCAGAAATGGGATTTAAAGCGTTACGTGTATCGATTGCGTGGACGCGTATTTTCCCAAGTGGTGAAGATGAAAAGCCAAATGAAGCAGGATTACAGTTTTATGATAATTTGTTTGATGAACTGTTAAAGCACGGTATTGAACCAGTTGTTACGATGGCTCACTTCGATGTACCTGTTCATTTAGTAGAAAAGTATGGAAGCTGGAGAAGTAGAAAGCTTGTAAACTTCTTCGAGACGTACGCAAAAACGATCTTTAATAGATATAAAGATAAAGTGAAATATTGGATGACGTTTAATGAAATTAATATGCTTTTACATTTACCTTTCATGGGAGCAGGTCTAGCGTTTAAAGAAGGGGATAACAAAAAACAAATTCAGTATCAAGCAGCGCATCACCAACTTGTCGCAAGTGCGTTAGCTGTAAAAGCATGTCATGAAATCATTCCAGATGCAAAAATCGGTTGTATGCTTGCTGCTGGTGCGACGTATCCGTACACATGTAATCCAGATGATGTACTTCGTGCAATGGAACAAGACCGTGAATCATTCTTCTTCATTGATGTACAAGCAAGAGGAGCATATCCTGGATACGCAAAACGCTTCTTTAAGGATAATAATGTAACAATTGAAATGGAAAAAGAAGATGAGGAAATTTTAAAAGAGCATACAGTTGATTATATTGGCTTTAGCTACTATTCAAGCCGAGCAACAAGTACAGATCCAGAAGTGTTAAAAAGCATAACGAGCGGAAATGTATTCGGTTCTGTTGAAAATCCATACCTTGAAAAATCAGAGTGGGGATGGACGATTGACTCGAAAGGCTTCCGTATTACAGCAAACCAACTGTACGATCGTTACCAAAAACCGTTATTTGTTGTTGAAAATGGTCTCGGTGCAATCGATCAATTAAATGGTGAAGAAGAAGTGAATGATGAATACCGTATTGATTACTTACAAAAACATATGATTGAAATGTCCGAAGCCATCCAAGATGGAGTAGATATTATCGGATATACAAGCTGGGGCCCAATTGACCTTGTAAGTGCTTCGACTGGAGAAATGAAAAAACGTTACGGATATATATACGTTGATAAAGATAATGAAGGAAAAGGTTCATTAAAAAGATCGAAGAAGAAAAGCTTCGATTGGTATAAGGAAGTAATTAAGACGAATGGTAAGAGTTTGGAGTCTTGAGTATGAAAGGGAGACATCTTAATTGATGTCTTCTTTTTTTCATTGTGAATAAAGTACGGAGCGATATTTCCCTTTACACGAACATAAAGGTATAATATAGTTTAGTTAAGTGAACTAAACTATTACAACGAAATAACAGCATGGAGGAAGAACGCTATGACTAAATCGTATAAAGAAGTAATTAATGAAATGAATCGAGCCTACACGGAACTTTACATTTTATTATTTCAAGATTTAAAGGATGAGTTCGGTCTTACTGGGCAGCAAGAGAGCATGCTATTTCATATTAATTTAAATGAAAACACGACAGCAAATAATATTGCGAGTACTTTTAATGTAACGAAAAGTGCTGTGAGCCAAGTTTTATCGAAATTGGAAAAGCAACAGATGATTTCGAAACAAGTGAATCCTAACAATAAACGGGAGTATTTCCTTACGATCGGTCCAAATGGTAGTAAATATATCAAAAGATTGTCTGAGTTAGATGATGTATTGATTGAGAAATATTTCTCGAAAATTGATATCGGAGCTTTGCAGCAAATGACTGATACGTTAACGAAAATAAATAAAGTGATATTGGAAGAAAAACAGAAGGAACTTGAGTCTAATGAGTAAGAAGCAAGTTGAAGCAATTAGTAGAAAGGAGGAGAAGCGTGTGATGAGTTACATACCAAATATGATTACGATAGCAAATTTTGTGTGTGGGCTGTTGGCTATTCACGCTGTTTTCGTTCACGATATGCATGGTGCAGTTATGTTCATTATTACAGGTATGGTATTTGATCTGTTTGATGGTATGGTCGCTCGGAAACTGGATGCTGTTTCGGAAATAGGCGGAGAGTTAGACTCATTTGCAGATTTAGTGACCTTCGGTGTGGCACCATCTATTCTTGCATATAGTGTCGCTTTAAAAGATTTGCAGTCTATCGGGATGATATGTGCGCTCGCTTATAGTATTTGCGGAATGCTGCGGCTTGCTAGATTTAATACACAACAAAGCAAACTCCCAACATTCATCGGAATGCCCATTCCATTTGCGGCAATGTGTCTCCTTATTTTATGCCTTCTAAACAACCCAGTTTCCGTGGCATTTGGCACATGCGTACTCGCTTATTTAATGGTGAGCAAAATCAAATTCCCCCATTTTAAAAAAGATATATCGGAAAGCTTGAAGTCCGAGAGATGGGATTGATAATACGAAAATATAATAAGAAAGATAAGGAGCAGAACATGATTCGTATGGCATTAAGATCATTCAACATACAAATATATTGTTTGCTAGGCGTGATGTTATTGGGATGGTTGCTGACACCTTTTCGAGCACAGTTTGTAGGGATAAGCATCGGCCTGTTAGTTAGTATGTACTGCGCCTGGATTTTAGGAAGGCGTATCGAAAAGTTCGGAAATAGCATCGTAAAAAAAGAAAAAGCACCAATGCTTGGCATGATGAATCGGTTTGCAGCCGCCATACTCGGCGCGATTATTATGTATGAAATTGAACACCATGAATTCATGTGGACATTTGCAGCTGGAATTATGGGTGGGTATTTCTTGATTATTATTAATTTGGGGTATTACAGTATGAGGGATGAGAAGGAATAAAGTGCTGTGTAAATAACTAATTTGGATGATTTGAATGCAAAAACCTAAAAACTTTCCTTTATAGAGAGCTTTTTATTACAAAGAAAAGACACCCATATAAGAGTGTCTTTTCCGATAGTTTTTTAGCAGAAGCAAGAAGCTCCAACAATGATTAATAAAATAAACAATACAACTAGTAAAGCAAAGCCGCCGCCACAACCACTACTACAACTACCACCAAATCCCATAATAGTTCCTCCTTTAATAAGAGGGGAAAACAAGGGGTCACTCATGTATTTTAATGGATTCAACGTACTTTATGTTTTTTACACAATAATTGAGCAGGTCCTTTTGAAAATAAAGAAAAGACACCCTAAGGTGCCTTTCTCCGACTTGAACCATCTTAATTTTAATAATATTGGACTCCCGTCCTAATATTATTTTACCATGTTAAGTTTTTTTTGAAAATGTTCCATATCGATAATTGCAATACACGTTTTAGTTTTGGAATTATGTATCTGTCTAAACGTTGAAATTAATAAAGGAACGATATACGTGAGGCTATTTATGAGTGATTACAATCATACGATTAAAAAGAACCCCATAAATGATAAACCATTCCACTAACAAAAAACACTAATCCTAAAAACAAAACAATTAAAGCAAGTACTCCATTTTGATTATGTTCCATAAAATTAGCTCCTTTTAGAATTATTTTTATATACAAAAAAGCCTTTAGTCGTAATTATGGCTAAAGACTTTGAGCATTATACTTTTTAGTTAATAAAATCTTATAAGAAGAATGTATAATGTTTTTTATCGAATTTGGAACTGAAAATGTACTAGCTTGATAATGAAGCCTGGCTATTAGAATTGAAAAATTTTAGTTTTATTATAATTAATAGAAATGAGAGTAGTGTGAATATAAATCCGCTCCAAATAAGCTGGTGAATACCTAAGTTTGAAATGAACCAGCCTCCAATAGTGGTTCCTAAAGTAATTCCGAGATTTGAGAATGAAACGAATAGACTGTTACCAAATTCAGGTGCTTCTTTAGCTTCACTTATTAACCATGTTTGACCAACAATTAATCCACCAGCATGTACGATTCCCCAAATGAATACGATAAAAATCATTGGAACAAGGTAGGAACCTAAATAATAAACCAATATGTAAACAATAGAATATAGAATAGGGAATGATATTACAGTGTTTATTATACTTTTTTGCAGAAGACCACCAAATAAATGATTACCTAAAATCATAACTATACCAAATATGAATAGCATGATACTGATGAGAGATCCATTCATGGAGGTTACTTTTGCAAGGTACTCAGCGAAGTAGCTGTATACGGAAAACATAGCTGCAAAAAGGAATGTGACGGTTAAAATATTTAACCATAATCCTGGTTTGCCGAGTATACGAATTTGTTTGCCGAAAGACATTTTTTCTTTAACAGGCATAGAAGGAAGTAGGAGTAGTATTCCAATGAATGCAAGAGTGTTAACGAATGCTCCGAATAAGAAAGCGATTTCGAGTGAAAATTGGTCTGCAAGGTAAGAGGTTAGTGGTACACCTAAAGCAAAGCCAACGGTAATTCCCATGAAAACTTTTGTAACTGCTTGACCGCTCTTTTCTGGAGGGACAAGTTTAGCAGCTGTTACAAGAGCGATTGAAAAGAAGAGTGGATGAAGCGCTGCCGGTAAAATACGAAAAACAAGCATGATTTCAAATTGTGTTGTATAAGCGTAGATTAAATTTGAAATAACAAATGTGAAAATTGCTGTTAATAAAATTATTTTGCGATTCATACTAGAGACGAGCAGAATTAAAAACGGACCAGAAATAGCAACAACTAGTGCAAATATACTTACTAAAAATCCAGCTTGTGTAGTTGAAATTCCGAATTTTTCAGTGATTTGTGGTAATACGCCGACAATACCCATCTCGGTAGTAATAATTCCGAACACACCTATTGCGAGTGTCAGAATAAGTAAAGGATTTACTTTTTTCATTTATAAAACTCTCCATTCGTATCAGTATTTTGAAAGTAAATTCATTAATAAAGAAGCATGATTGGATGCCAATAGTATCAGGAGTATGTAATTTGAAATACAATAACAGATATCTAAATAACTAGATATGATGTGCTAAAAAAATTTCTCCTTTCGATGTTTCTTGCTTTTACAGGCAGTGCAATTTATAAGAAGTCATTGGATACCTGTAAAAAAGCAGAATGAGTGAAAGCTAATAATCAAGTAGTATGCCGATTGATTATTAGCTTTCATTTTATAATTCGTTTTGTACGTATTCAGAAAACTCTCGTATTGTTTTTTCGTTTCGACGATAGTAGGTCCATTTTCCAATTCGGTCAGACTCTAGTAAGCCTGCTTTTTTCATAGTTAATAAATAACTAGAAATAACCGATTGAGCTAAGCCAGTTTTAAGCTGGATATCTCCTACACATACTCCAACTTGAAAGTTAAGGTCTTGTTCTAGATAAGGTTTTTCGTCGAAATGGTTTTCTGGATTTTTCAACCATAATAAAATTTGACATCTTGTTTCATTTGACAATGCTTTATAAATTAATAAAGGTTCCATAAGGATATTATATCTACTTTTATAGATTTGTAAATGGGTTTTAGTGATTTTAAGGGAAGAAGGTGCTCTTGATCTGTACCCTTTGTAAAGGACATTATAAAAAAATCGGTAACCTAAAAAAGATGATTTCTGTATGCAAACAGGAGTCATCTTCTTTACATTCTATTGATAGCAAGAGTGATTATAGTACGTCATATATTTCTTAATTTCATGTTGTAACTGAACAAACGATTCACATGATTTTATATATGCTTCATCGGTTAAAGTATTACGAGGATTACGTGCAAAATGATAAGGTTGTTAAGTTTAAGCATGTTGTTGCCTAGCTATCAATGGCGGATTCCTAAGAAGAGTAATAATAAAACCCAACATAAATTTTAATAAAAATTTTATATTTACCCCACTTTTTATTTTAAAAGTTTTTCCTATCCTATAAACAACAAAGTCATAGATGAAATTGTAAAGTTAGGGGATTCCACATGCATACAGGAGTTTTGATGAGTTATTTGTATACTTATTTTTTTACTATTATGTTTTGTATTGTGTTTCAAATTGGATTTTATTTTAAAGCGAAAAACAATATATCTATTCGGCATTTTCTATGGGTATATGTTTTTCTATTCTACCTTTCACTAGTATATGGAGTGACGCAGATCGCGACTGTATGGGATATAAGTAGATACGAAACGTGGATTCGTGTAAGTCAAATCAACTTGACTCTATTTGATACGGCAGGTAGTACGACGTATCTTTTGAACATTGTACTGTTTATGCCGTTAGGTTTTTTGTTACCAACTATTTGGCCGCAGTTTAGAAAAATGAAAAACACCGTATGTGCGGGATTCTTTTTTTCATTGGCAATTGAGTTAAATCAATTACTAAATAATAGAATTACAGATGTTGATGATTTATTTACGAATACCCTCGGGGCAATTGTTGGGTATGTATTATATAAAATATTATATACAGCGTTATTTAAATTGATATTGAAAAGAGAGGAAAAAAAGCTTGATACGAACTCTTCTTTAGTCATAAAATACGAAGCTGTTTTTTGTTTAGTGTGTTCATTTGTAGGTGCGATGTTCATTTATTATCCTGGAGACTTGTAAGCTACGACTTCGATTATAAAATGATTCTAGTATTTCTTCCAATCAGCACAAGATTCTCTCTATATGTTATTAAGCTATTCAGCAGATTGTAAGATTATCAGTAATCGTACTGGTGAGATTGAAATAAAGGCTGACAGTTTCTACCCAAGCTTTTCATTTATGTATGATGCGCAAGAATTATTTATTATTGGTGGAGAAGAGAAATGGTCTGATATCCACTATATAAAAAGTTTTTTTCATCTTGAGCAGATTACAGATGAGCTAATTATTGATGTAAGAAAATGAGAGATGAGTAACCCCTCAAGTATAGAACGATATACTTGAGGTTTTTTTATGTATGAAGAAGGAACTTATATCATATATTTTATTCGTCGTTCCATGTAAGTCATTCGGTTTATAAAAACAATGTGCTGAATAGATCATTAAAGAAGGCTTTTCTATTTTTCCCTAGAATGAACAGTAATGAATAATCTAATTCCTTAATGTAATAAGGAGGCAGTAAATTTGAACAGGAAAATTTGGTTTGTAGTTACTTGCTTTGCTTTTTTAGTAGCTAGTTATATTGTTGTCCAATATTTTATGATGGATGGATTTGAAACAGGGCTTGTAAAAGTAAAGCTTATGTTTGGATCTAAATTAAGTGTGTTCTGGTATATGATGCTATTTACACATATTACAACTAGTATAGTAGCATTAGTAATTGGCCCGTTTACATTATCCACTAAATTTAGAGAAAGGAATATCAACCGTCATCGAATAATTGGAAGAATCTATATGGTTGGTATATTATTAGGAGGCGTTTCTGGACTATATCTAGCCTTTTATGCTACGGGAGGCTTGGTAGCGAAGCTAGGTTTCGGTTTGTTATCTGTATTTTGGCTAACATCAGCATATCAAGCGTTAAATAGAGTTAAGAATAAAGAAATTAAAGAGCATCGGAATTGGATGATTAGAAATTATTCTTTAACCTTTGGAGCAGTTACATTAAGAATTTGGCTACCGTTGTTTATCGTTCTATTTGGAATAGAGCGGTTTGAACTTAGTTACGCTATTATTGCTTGGTTAGCGTGGGTACCCAATTTAATTGTTGCAGAATTATTCATAAGAAAAAGACTTAATAAAGGAAAGTACCAGGGAAATGAGGATTTACATTTTTGATGTGAATTTGCTGTAATATTGAGGGCAGAATTCTTTAGTAATTGAATTTTTTAATAGCTGGCTTTCGTTTGTAGATTCAAAAATTCGCTGATTTTATTGAATAAATAGAAAATACTTTCTTTTTCCGTCTATATAATTTAGTATCAATAAGGGCACCAAAAAAATAGATAGAGGTGCTAGAATGTACGGTATTATTAATTATGAAGTGTTTTTACTAACAGGAATTTTATTGAATTTAATTCCTGGTGCAGACACCATGTATATTGTGGGAAGAAGTATTTCACAAGGTAGAAAAGCAGGTGTGTATTCTGTTTTTGGTATTATTACTGGTTCTTTAGTTCATACGTTGTTGGTTGCTTTTGGTTTATCTATTATACTTACAAAATCCATTGTGCTATTTAACACTATTAAGGTTATAGGTGTTATCTATCTTGTAT
The DNA here is from genome assembly GCF_022663605.1 of Bacillus cereus group sp. BfR-BA-01379. Classification (NCBI taxonomy): domain Bacteria; kingdom Bacillati; phylum Bacillota; class Bacilli; order Caryophanales; family Bacillaceae; genus Bacillus; species Bacillus cereus group sp. BfR-BA-01379. The sequence continues at coordinate 8,462 of NZ_JAKUFT010000075.1, read as the reverse complement.
ATTTAGGGATTAAAATGATACTTGATAAGACAAATGTAGCTTTCCAGGCCTCATCCAATAAATTGAACATTAGAAAGATATATGTACAAGGACTTTTAACAAGTCTGACGAATCCAAAAGTCTCTTTATTCTTTATTGCGTTTCTTCCGCAATTTATAGATACAAAGGCTTCAGGTCCTATGCCTTTTATCATTTTAGGACTTACTTTTACAGTAACCGGACTATTATGGTGTTTATTTGTTGCTTATTTCTCTTCATATGTTACAAAAAAATTAAGAGGAAACCAAAAGGTAGGAATGATTCTAAATAAGATAACAGGACTGATTTTTATTGGTATGGGGTTAAAGTTGCTTCAAACAAAAGCTCCTCAATAAACCTGAATAACATAAAAATGCCCCCTTTCAAGAGATGTAATCTTAGGTTTAGGCTAATTTCTATATACTAAAAAGTCCCTTTAACCTTGAAGGGACTTTTTGCTTGTTATTTTGAGTTATTTAAAAATGTATTTCAAGAAACAACCTATACTTTAATTGTATTACCAACTAGCAGTTTCCGTACTTTCCTTCAACCACTTCACCCAATCCAAATCCTCCACCTTAAGCAAACTAAGCGAAACACCTTTCATATCTAAAGAAGTTAGAAGGGTACCAACTTTCACGAACTCCACATGTAAGCCTTCCAACTCACATAAACGGCGAATATCATTTGCGAAAATGTATTGTTCCATTAATGGAGTTGCGCCTAATCCGTTAATGAGAATGGCGAAGTTGTCGCCTTTTCTCCAGCGATAAATGCTTTTTAGTTTGTTCATTAGTTCGATCGCTAATATTTCAGAAGAGGATAGTGCTTCTTTACGGTAACCTTTTTCGCCATGGATACCAACGCCATAAAAAACTTCATCTTCGTTTAATGAAAATGAAGCTTTTCCTTTCACTGGATTGTTTGCAGGTGAAAGGGCGACTCCTAATGTGTGTAAGTTTTCGGTGATAGAACGGCCAAGTGTTGTTAATTCGTCTAAAGAGTGACCTGCAAGAGCGGCCGCACCAAGTATTTTTTGAACGAAAACAGTACCAGCGACGCCGCGTCTTCTTTTATTAAACGAAGCATCATCTTCAATTGAAACGTCGTCATTTACGATGATGTGGTCAATGTGTCTTCCTTCTTCTTTTGCAATTTGCTTCGCCGCTAAAAAGTTTTCAACGTCATCTTTAAAGTTTTTAATGATGAATAAAATACTTTTATCTTTTGGCATGAGACGGGTTGCCGCAATAATTTGTTCCACTGTAGGCGGAGTGAAAATACTGCCGTTTACGGCCGCCGTCAGCATACCTTTTCCTACATAACCAATATCAGCAGGTTCATGTCCGCTACCACCACCGCTTATAATAGCGACGTCTTGCTTCAGTTTGTCGATATCTTTTACATAAATGATGTTGTTTGTTTCGTCGTAATTTACTTTGTCGTTATGTTCAAAATAAAAGCCGTGCATCATATCTTGAACGATATGTTGTACATCATTCATAATCTTTTTCATTGCTTTTGCCACCCTTTAATTACTTTGCTGATTGCTCCAGTAATAGTAGTAATTGATTGTTGATCATATTTTTCATGAGAGAAGACATAATGGAAGGATCTACTTCGCATTTGCTTTCAATCCAATCCTTTATCGTTCCAACGAAGCCGTGACTATAAAAGGAGGCAATCGTATTTTTTGTCTCGTTAGAAAGGCTGAATCCACAGCTCACGGATAGTTCATCAATAATCTTCATATATAAGTTTTTCGTATGCTCAAATAAATAGTGATTAAACGAGTTTTGTTCAATGACTTTAAAAGCATTTCGGTAAAATTTTTGATTTTCATAAAAGTAATCAAATAATAAATCGAAAATGTTTTCCCACGTTTCATAGTCGAGAAAGTCGATAATGTTTTCTTTCGTTTCTTCTCTATAAATCCAGCTTAATAGTTCAAATTTATCTTTAAAATGATAATAAAAAGTTTGTCTACGCATTTGACAGTGTAACATAATATCGCTTACTGATATTTTATGAAACGACTCTGTTTCCATTAAATATTTCAATGAGTTCGCGATTATCTTTTTAGAAATTATAGAAGAGGTCATCTGAATCATCCCTAGAATGTTAGTAATATGAAAATCCTACCTACAAATGAGAGCGGTGTCTTTAGACAGATTGTCCATTTTGTCCGTTTACTATAAAACGCTTTCATTTTAACATGAGTAGTAAGAAGAAGATTTCAAATATATCACAATATATTAAAGGAATTGAGGGAGAAGCACAATGAAAAAGATTATAAACAAACCAGAAACATTAGTAATGGAAATGTGCAACGGAATGGTTATGGCTCACCCAGAGCTTGAGCTTTTGAAAAAATATAAAGTCATTAAGAAGAAAGAAATGAACGAAAATAAAGTAACGTTAATAAGTGGCGGCGGTAGTGGTCATGAGCCAGCGCATGCAGGACTAGTCGGAAAAGGAATGTTAGATGCGGCGGTGTGTGGAGATGTGTTTGCTTCTCCTTCACAAATTCAGGTATATCAAGCAATTAAAGAAACAGCGAGTAAAAAAGGTACGTTATTAATCATTAAAAATTACAGCGGCGATATTATGAATTTCAAAAACGGAGCGCATTTAGCGACGGAAGATGGAATTGAAGTTGACTACGTAAAAGTAGACGATGATATTGCAGTAGAGGATAGTTTGTATACAGTAGGACGCCGCGGCGTTGCGGGTGTTATTCTCGTTCATAAAATTGCCGGTGCAGCAGCGGAAGCAGGTATGGATTTAGGAGCGGTGAAAGCTGTCGCGGAAAAAGCAGCGGCTAACGTGCGCACAATTGGTTTAGCGTTAACGTCTTGTACAGTTCCAGCGAGCGGATCACCTACTTTCACACTTGCGGAAGATGAAATGGAATACGGCGTAGGTATTCACGGCGAGCCAGGAATTAAACGTGAGAAAATGTTGTCAGCAGATGAATTAGCTAACCGTATGACAAACGATCTAATGAAAGATTTAGGAGTAAAAGATGGCGAAGAAATTGCGCTGCTAGTTAACGGTTTTGGCGGAACACCACTGCAAGAACTTTACTTATTTAATAACGCCGTGACGCGAGAATTAGCTGCTAGAAACATTAAAATTAATAGAGTATTCGTTGGTAATTATATGACGAGTATCGATATGGCTGGTATGTCTTTAACTGTAATGAAATTAGATGACGAGCTAAAAACATTACTATCGAAAGAATGTAACACACCTGCGTTTAAAGTAGATGGACTAGTTGAAAGTATTGAGTACGTGAATGTGCTTGAAGATGTAGAAGAGAAGGAAGTTTCCTTTGAAATAGAAACGGCGGAAGAGCACGCTGTTATAAAAGATAATGTTATTACATTAAACAACATGATTTATCTCGTTGATAAAATGAGTGATATTATTATTAAAAATGAAGTACCGTTCTGTGAGTTAGATACGCATGCTGGTGACGGCGATTTCGGAATGAGTGTCGCAAAAGGATTTAAGCAATTAAAACGTGAGTGGCATTCTATTGTAGATCAAGAGAACGTAACGATCGGATCATTCCTTGACGGTTGCTCGATGATTATTATGGAACATTGCGGAGGCGCATCTGGTCCAATTTGGGGCGGCGCATTCCGCGCAGCTAGTAAAGCAGCAGGCGAGAAGCGTGAGTTAACAGTGAAAGAATTCGCTGAAGTATTGCAAGCAGCACTTGACGGCATACAATCTATCGGTGAAAGATCGTTCGGTAGAGGAGCAGTAGTTGGTGACAAAACACTTGTTGACGCACTTGCTCCATGTGTAGACTCTTGGTTAGCTAGCGCTTCAAACGAAGAAGACATGAAAACTGCCTTCGAAAAAGGAGCAGAAGCAGCGGTTAAAGGAGCAGAGTATACGAAAGAAATCGTAGCTCGCATGGGCCGCGCCGGTACAGTTGGTGAAAGAAGCTTAGGCTATCCAGATGCAGGTGCACATGCACTTGGAGTTATCTTTACGGAGATTGCGGGTAGTTTGAAATAGGAATGAGAAGATCCCCTCTGCCTTGTGGTGGAGGGGACTTTTTTATAGGTGAAGCATATATAATTTCTCTAGTTGTCTTTTCTGTAAAAATATAGATTTTTACAGAGGTAACGTGAGTTCATATAGACATGAAATTCGGGTTGGTTAATTACGCTTTTAAAAAACTACCTAATCGACAGAAATCGTTTCAAAATTATGGATAGAGCTTTATAAAGTGCTTTGAAAGGGATGAAAAGATTATTCCATAAGATGTATTTTTGAAAGTAGTTCGGTTATTTTCTACTTGTGTTATTCCGTTACAATAAAACTAGCTGTTAAGAAATTTATAATTTTTGCACCAGAACCAGATATCAAGCTTATATTACGGTATATTGTTCACGATACTGTTTAGGGGTCATGTTAGTATATTTTTTGAAAACCTTTGTAAAATAACTTTGGTCATTAAAGTTAAGCCAAGCACAAACATCTGATAATGGAGATGTAGTGAGTGTTAATAATTTTTTGGCTTCCTCTATTCGTTCCTTTTGAATATATTCACTTAAAGGAATCCCCATTTCTTTTTTAAATAATTTAGATAAATAAGTAGGAGTAATATCCAAATGATTAGCGAGTTCATTGAGAGATAACTCATCGTAAGCATTTTTACTAATATGATTTAAACATTTAATAATTGTATTTGAATACTTTTGGGCATTGTATTCTTTCACACGATCTGCAAAAGTACGTAAAGCATCTCCAGACAATCGCTTTACAGAGTCCACGTTATCTAGTTGTTCCATGGTTTGTATATACAAAAGGTTAAGAGAAAAAGCAATATCTGATGGAAGGTTACCAGCTATTGCATATTGAGTAGCTAGAGTAATCGCAATAATTCCAAGAATTTTTTGGTTTCTGAGTGAATCCTCTGTTAAAACAAATCCACTATCTTCTTGTGGAAATGCATACATATATTGTAATAATTCTTTTTTATTTCCTTGTTTAATTGTTGAAAAATATTTATGTACAAATTCCGTGACATGATTTTCAGGATTACTTTGTTTGCGTTTTAAAATATATAAATCAGGTTTTACAATTTTATATGGAACTTCCTCTAGTAATTTATTTTTTTCTAAAACAATACCCCTATCTAACTTTTCATTGAAAATCATGTAATGTAATAACATTCCCATATCAATTAAAGTAGTTTTTGTAATCTTAGGTAGGTGCTGAAAATAGGCTATTCCTTCTTGAATCTTATCATTTGAGTTAAACTCATTTTGAAGTTTAATGGCTATATCACTCGATGTCTGTGGATATTTAGTGGGACCGATTATAATAGTTCCTTTTATATAATCATGATTTTCTATATGAATTAGGACGAAGTTTTCAAGGTAACTGTTACTCCTGAAAAGTGGTAAGTTGTAGGGATCATTTTCTTGATAGATCTCACTAAGATGTTCTTCTTTAGAAGAATAAAAAGGACTACAAACATCATTATGAATAGAATGATATAAAATTTTTTTGTCTGTACATAAAATGTGAACAGGTACATTAAAAGTGTTATGTACGAGATCACACAAGTATTGTATGTCGATGGAATTATTCATTGTTTTCTCCTTTTAATTAGATTAAATGATGAACTTTCATATAGTTACTGTATAGATTCATAAGTTAATTTTGGTAAGGTACAATTCAAGACAAAATAATATCATAAAAGAACTAAATATTACAATTCGCGACAAAATTTTACCATATTTTTTTATGGAAATCATATATTGTTTATTTAAGAATTAGTATTTAGATATTGAGAGAGGAGGCAGATTAAAGATACTAATTATTAAATTTTTCTTGTCTAGAAATAAAAAAATACTTTAGTTTTAGTAACCAAGGAAAATTAATTTGTATTATATTTCTGAAGTGAAGAGGGGAGAGATGTTACATAGTAATTTAATTACCCATAAAACGGTATGGATTTGAAAAAAAATCTTAGGATTATTTCTAAACTTCATATTAGTTTTTAGCGGTATATTGGGTTCTGTTGCAAAACTTTGAAGTATATGAAACTGATGGAGGAACGAGGATTATTCCTGGCTCATAAATAGATACATCAATATGGCTGGAGTTTGATAAACAAAGTTCGACGTCATCTTAAACAAATAGCTCATGGAGAGTGAACGAAACCATATATAAAGTAAAAGGACAATGGATGATCGTACCATTGATTCTGAAGGAAACACGATTGGTTTTTATTTGAATAAATCTAGAAATCATAAGGTTGCAAAGCGATTCTTCAAGAAATCCTTGCGGTCTTTTCATGTCTCAAAACCTCGTATCATCATGGTTGATAAGAACCCCGTTTATCCAATTGCGATCAAACAGTTGAAGAGAGAAGAAGTTGATTTGCAGGACTAGTCTGTCCAAAATCAGGGTATTTGTATCAACTAACTGTTTGGATTAACTGCTTAACAGGTGATTCCTCTTGGTTTATCATTTTTTACACCAGAACCCTTTTAAGATGCAAAGACATTGAGAACTATGGGAGAGGTAAAGAAGACTTCCATAGTTGAAAGTGTTGCTCTATCTAAGCAATAGAACGATTCAAAAAGAGAAGGTAGTATTTATTGTGAATTAGGCAATGCATCTTAATAACATAGAATAATTGTTATACCGGTACAGGATGTACCTATATTAAAAATTCACAGGAGTGAACGTATGAATTCAAAAAGAATAATTTCAATTTTTTCGATTATAATGATTTTTATGTTTACTATAGGTCAGAGCTTACTGCCTATAGTAGCAAATGCACAAGAGTTAAATACAGCGGGACTTGTGGATAATTTTACGATAGGTAAAACAAATTTACAGACCGGAGAATCAACAAATGTATCTGTAAACTTCAGTGAAAAAAATGGAGTTAGGTTGAAGCCAGGAGACACACTTACATTAACACTGCCTCCAGAATTAGAAGGATTTAAGGGAACGATTCAGTTAAAGGATTACGGTATTTGTAAAGTAAATCAAGGTACTGTAGTATGCACATTTAATGATAAGGTCACTGGATATAAAGATATTCAAGGTTATTTAAACTTTAACGTGACAGCTACTGGTGTAGGAACTGATCAAAAGAAAGAAATTGATACAAATCTTGGTACAAATGTAGAGAAGCAACATGTAACAATTACAGGCCCAAAAGGTGGCGGTAGTACAGGGGAGAAACCATTTTTTTATAAAGCTGGTGACATGCGCGGTAATGAGGGCGAAGTACGCTGGTTCTTGAATATAAATAACGATAAAAAAGAGTTAAGTCGTGATATTGTCGTGACTGATAAATTACAAGAAGGTCAAATTTTTAATGAAAATAGTTTCTATATAACGGTTGATGATTATCTAGGTAAGCAAAGATTAGCGCCGCAACAATTGGAAAGTAAAGGTTATGGAAAGGTTACCTTTAATGACGATAACTCATTTAAAATTGTGCTTAATCAGAGTCGAGCACGTCTTGCCGCTTTTGTAGTTGAATATACATCTACTATAACGGAAGCAGGAATGTCTCAAGAGGACTTTAAGAATGATTATACGATCGATTATCAAATTTTACACAAAGACCCAGTGTTTGAATCGGGCACTGCCAAAACTCAAAATATGTCAGCTAGTGGTGGTATTAATGGCGTTCAAGTTCCAAAAGGAAAGCTAAGGATTTTTAAACATATCGAAGGAAATAAAGAAAAGGCAATTCCAAATGTTTCGTTTAAGTTGTATAAAGAATCGGGGGAACAAGTTGGTGGCGAATATAAAACAAATGAAAAAGGGTTAGTTCAAACTGAGCAATTACCACCAGGTAAATATTATGTTCAAGAAGTTTCAGCCCCAGATTATATTGATTTCGACCCTAAGAAAAAAGTAGAGTTTGAAATAAAATCAGATGCTGAAAATGGGATTGAGTTGCCGATTTCCAACAACGTGAAAACCACATTTGTTTCAGGAACGAAGATTTGGAATGACAACAATAACAAGTTTGGCAAACGCCCAGAAAGCATCAAGGTACAATTGCTTCAAAATGGAACGGAATTTAAAACAGAAGAAGTAAAAGCAGATAAAGAAGGTAATTGGAACTTCAGCTTCAAAGATCTACCGAAGTATGATGGACAAGGAAACGAAATTAAATACACAGTAAGTGAAGTAAAAGTTGACGGCTATGAGACAAAAGTAGAAGGAACAACAATCACGAACACGTACAAAAATACAGAAACAACAGAAGTAAATGGTAAGAAAGTATGGGAAGACTACGACAATAAATTTAACACGCGTCCAGGAAGCATCACGGTTCAACTGCTTCAAAATGGAAAAGAGTTTAAAACGCAAGAAGTGAAAGCAGATGAAAAAGGCAATTGGACATTTAGCTTTAAGGATCTACCGAAGTACGATGGAAAAGG
>NZ_JAKUFT010000074.1:0-22762 GCF_022663605.1 Bacillus cereus group sp. BfR-BA-01379 | reverse complement strand
TTTTCACTTCTTCTTTTACTTTCACTTTAAAAGTGATACTTCTTTCTTCTGTATCCGTAATCTCTGGATACTTCGCCAGTACCTTACCGTTTTCCACTTTCAACTCTACTGGATTTGGCTTAGAACCTTCTGCTTTCACACTGTTTTCTACATACTCTAAACCTTCTGGTAGAGTATCTTCTATTTTCACCTCTGCTAGTTTTCCGTTTTCTACCGTATTTTTAAAGCTAATTCGGTATTCTACTTCATCCCCTAACTTCGGCGTTTCATTATTTACGCTTTTCTTTGCTTTAATTTTTCCATCTTTGTGTAATGGAGTAATTTTTGCTTCTGGCTCTTTTGACTCTTTCGTATCATCAACAATTGCCTTATTGACGATTTCCTTGCCTACTTCCGCTTCTTCTTTCACCTTTACTTTAAAAACGATACTTCTTTCTTTCGTATCCGTAATATTTGCGTATTCAGCGATAACTTTTCCATTTTTCACATGTAACTTTACTGGAGCCGGTTTATCGCCTTCCGCTTTTTCACTACCTTTTACATACTCTAAACCGTTAGGGATTGTATCCTCTATTTTTACCTTTTCTAGTTTTCCGTTTTCTACCGTATTCTTAAAGCTAATTCGGTATTCTACTTCTTCTCCTAGTTTTGGTGATGGATTATCTACTGTCTTCTTCGAATCAATTATTCCATCTTTATATTGCGGAGTAATTCTTTCCTCCGGCTCAATCGGTGGATGTTTCGTATCATCAACAATTGCTTTATTGACGATCTCTTGACCTACTTTTACTTCTTCCTTCACCTTTACTTTAAAGACGATACTTCTTTCTTTCGTATCCGTAATATCAATATACTTCGCTTTAACTATCCCAGCTTCAACCGTTAATTCTACTGGACCCGGTGCTTCACCTTCAGCCTTAATACTATTTTCTACATATTCAAGACCGGTTGGAATTGTATCTTCTACTCGCACCTCTGCTAGTTTTCCGTTCTCTACCGTATTATGAAAACTAATTCGATATTCGATTTCTTCCCCTAGCTTCGGCTTTTCATTATTAACTACCTTTGTAGCGGCAATTTCACCTTTTTTACTTTGCGGTGTAATAACAACCTTTGCATCAGTCGGATCATGTTTCGGATCTTTTGCAACTGCTTTGTTTACAATTGCTTCTCCTACTTTTGCCGTCTCTTTTACTTTCACTTTAAAAACAATACTTCTTTGTTCCATATCCATAATTTCTGGATATGTTGCAGTTACCTTGCCATTCTCCATTTTTAGTTCTACTGGCTCTGGTTTTATACCTTCTGCTTTCAAACTATCTTTCACGTATTCAACACCTTCAGGCAACGTGTCTTCTATCATCACCTTTTCTAGCTTTCCGTTTTCTACCGTATTATGAAATGTAATGCGGTACTCTACTTCTTCTCCTAGTTTTGGTGTTTGATTCGTTACGCTTTTATCTATGGTTACTTTACCGTCTTTATAACCTGGCGTAATCTTTTCTTCTGGATGCTCCGGCTGAACATTCGGATCGCTAACAACTGCTTTATTAACAATTGTTTCTCCTGCTTTTGCTTCTTCTTTTACCTTCACTTTAAAAATGATGCTTCGCTCTTTTGTATCTGTAATCTCTGGATATTTTGCGATTACCTTACCATTTTCTACTTTTAACTCTACTGGATTTGGTCCAGCACCTTCAGCTCTCTCACTGCCTTGAACAAATTCTAAGTTAGCTGGAATTTCATCTTCTATTGTAACTGCCTCTAGTTTTCCGTTTTCCACCGTATTTTTGAAGCTAATTTGATATTCAACTTCTTCTCCTAGCTTCGGCTTCTTATTTGTTGCTTTTTTCTTTGCATCAATTTTGCCGACCTTATGCTGTGGTGTAATCTTTTCTTCTAGATCCTTTGGTGGATTTGTTTTATCACTAACAATTGCTTTGTTAACAATTTCTTCACCAATCTTTGCAGTTTCTTTTACTTTCGTTTTAAAGACGATACTTCTTTCTTCCATATCCATAATTTCTGGATACTTTGCAATTACTTTGCCATTTTCAAATTTCAGCTCTACTGGCTCTGGTTTTGCACCTTCTGCTTTCAAACTATCTTTCACAAACTCAAGACTACTCGGTAATTCATCTTCAATCGTCAATACATCTAGACGTCCATCTTTTACCTTGTTTTTAAACGTAATGCGATACTCGACCTCGTCACCTAAACTCGGTGTTTTATTAGAAGCTATTTTTGTCGCTTCTATTTCTCCTGGAACTTCTTTTGGAGTCGTAACCGTAATATTTGCATCGTCTTCACTCTCATACTTTATCTCGGCACTATCTTGTCCCTTTACAGCAACGACATTTTTTACTGTTGTATCTGATTGTATAGATTCTTTCACTTTCACCTTAAATGTAATAACGGCACTTTCACCAGGCTGTAAAACACCACCGTCTGTAGCATCTGCCCCTTCACCAATACGGAAATCAATTTGATTATTTACAAATTCTGCTTCATCATCGTTTGCATCATCTGTTTTTTGTCCTTTATTGCTTCCACTAATATATTGGATTGATCCCGGGATATACTCTAAGCGAGTATCTAATTTATCAAAACCTTTTACATTAGATACCGGTGCTTGATTGTTTTTCGTATCATTTTTCACTTCAATTTGGTACGTAATTTCTTCGCCAACTTTAACTTCCTTAATTTCTTTTCCAGCACTATCTAACGCCTTTTTATCAACTTGTAAATTTGGTGCATTATGTTCTGTGACGAAAGTAGTGTTGTTTAATACGTAAATATCACCGCCACCACCATATGCTCTAAAGCGCATTTTCCCTTCTTTTAAATCATTTTTCACTTGGTTTGGTCCCTCAAGATGATACGTATGAATATCTGTACTAAATGAATTTGTCCAATCTGGGTTATATCCCGGATATTTTTTTGTAACAAACTCGTTAGTGCCATCGACTTGTACTTCTGTCATAGACGAGTCATTAACATCATTATCTTTACCGTTAATGTTTTTAAATTTTTGATATCCTAATCCAAAGTCATACTCTCCATAATCATAGGCATATCCATCATGATCAGCAGGATCTCCTTGTGACGAGAAATAACTAAATTTTGCCTTAAAAGCCCCTTCTTTCGGTGTATTTATTTTATTAACACCAATATCTGCCCAAGCTGTACTTTTTTGAGAAACTAAACCTTCCCAAATTTTCATATCTTTTACGGTTTCTTTATAGTTTTCATAAACTAATATAAGATTCCAGTTGCCCCAGTAGTAGCCACTGCCCTTTTCGAATTTAATTTGCGGTACATTTGCAACTGTCACCGTTTGAGAAATACCTTGTTTTGCAATTACATTTGTTACATCAGCAAATGCAACATATCCTGCGCCACTGCTATAGTGATTCGCAATATATGGTAAATAATCCGCTTTTCGTATACTATCAGCACTTACTTCAGCGTATTGCTTATTTCCCATCTTCATTTTAACTGGCTGTCTTACATCTTCATCGCTAACTCTATAGTCGGTCCTTGCATCACTTGGAGTCCCCATAGCTGCTGTCCAAAATAAATACGCCTTTTTCACTTTACTTCCAGCAGGGATGTTAGGAAACGCTCCTGTTGATGAATTAAATGTAGTGTCATCATTATCAATATCTACAGCTTTTTTATTTACTTTCCCCCCGACACTTTGCCGAGTATAATAATTATCTGTTAGCCCAAGCGTCACATTACCAGTCTGCACTAAATCTCCAGCGGCAATTGTAGAATACAGTGGATCTCCAAACCCTTGCTTATCCCCTATTTGGATTTGAACCTTTGAAGCATTTTCTGAGGCAGCTTGTACTTTTGCATCGCTCTGATTTTCCGCTTCTTTTTCTGGTTGCTTCTCATCTTTAGCTACCGGTTGTTCTTCCTTCTCTAGTTCTGTTTTTAATACAGGTTTATTTTTATCTTCTGCAGATACTTTTAATTTTCCATTCACTTCTTTAGTTTTAGCATCAGCCGGTGACCCAATGTTTTTCTTACTACTGTCACCCTCATCGTCGGCATTCGCTTCAACCTTGTCTCCAGAAGGAATCCCTTCAACATCTACAGACATATTTCCTATTTGCACTCGATCTTTTTGCACACTAATTTTTTGTTTGTATTCTTTATTAAAATGCTGTGCACGGCTAGCTTTTATTAACACAGTCATTTTTTCGTGTGATTTTAAATCTTGAATTTTAATATTGGAAGAAAGAAGCTTTCCTCCCTTATCTTTTTCCTCTATATAGAAATCAGCTACCTTATTTTCAGGTAACTTCTCTCCGTTTACTTTCATAGATTGAGGAAGGAACATAATTTCATTGTCATTATTTTGTTTCATCACCAATTCTTGAATTGATGTATCTCCCGTATTTTCAATCGTATATTGAAATACGTGTTCCCTCTCAGCTACTTCTCCCCTATATATTTCAGCATTCACTTTCTCTGCCTTAATCTTCACATCATGCCCTTGTAACTCATCCCACCTTTTTTCATTTATCTCTGTAGCAAAAGCGCTAGGTGAAGGTAATATGATGGATAGGAGAAGTGTAATCATTGTTACGACATTAAAACATTTCAACACTTTTTTCATATTTTCTACCTTTTCTCCTTTCTATATATTTGCTATCCGTCTACTTCATTTCATTTAGTAGCCGGAAACATAACAATATATATCCACTCGCAACAATCCGTCCTACGAAGATGCATCATTGAAATCCCCATTTCAACAATACAAATCTCATAGAATATTACTATTTTAATTTATCAAAAATAGCATATATATCGGATACCCATATAAACCCTTATCATTTTTTTAATATAGGAAAAACCCCCTATTATATAGGTTTATATGACAGTTAAAGGATACATAAAAATCTTAACATACTCGCTAATCTATTTATACAAGCAATAGGAAGTTTACCATTTTTTACTTATTTTAGTTCATTAATTATTATTTAAATTCCTGAAACATAGAAACCGTTACATGTAAAAATATGTTATATTAATCAAGAACAAACGTTCTAATTTGAAGGAGGAATTTTTAATGATAAACGAACCTATTATCGTAAAAAAAGAAGCTTTCCAAGCAATCGGCGTTTCGATTACGACGACAAATGAAACAGAGGCATCTACTGAAGGAAAAATTCCAGAGCTTTGGAACCAATACTTCCAAGAACAAATGATGCATCACATCCCAAATCAACAAACGAAAGAAACATTCGCTTTCTACTCAAATTACGAATCAGATGAAACTGGTACATATCAATTTACAATCGGTATGCCCGTTTCTTCATTAGAAGACGTGCCTGAAAATATGACAACTTTAACAATACCTGCCGCTACGTATGCGGTATTTACAACGAGAAAGGGACCAGTTGCTGAAGTCGTTTGCGAAGCTTGGGAATATATTTGGAAATGGTCAAAAGAAAACAAACGTGCTTTTACAACAGACTTTGAGCTGTATGATGAAAAAGCAACCGATCCAACTAACGTACAATTGGATATTTATATTGCATTAGCCTGAACGACAAAAAAGAAGATACCAACTGGTATCTTCTTTTTTGTCGTTAAATAGCCACTGTGCAAATTCAACATTATTGTCTACAATGAAAAAGTGCAGTATAGAAATATTAGAAACTGTATAAAACGATTGTTAACAGGTTTTTTAGTTTAAATTTGTCACATAGAAAGGAAGCAATATGGAGGAACTACAACAAAATAAATCTGCTTTAGAGGGAAGCGGAAAACCGTTATTAAAAAATACGAATTTCCTTTTTCTTTGGGCAGCTACACTCTTTTCAAGTTTTGCTTTAGCCTTTTTTACTTTTTCACAAACGTGGTACATAGCAAAAACATTAAACCTTGAGGCTTCACTCGGTGTTGTTTTCGTAGCTCTTAGTGTTCCAAGGCTTATTTTTATGATTATTGGCGGCGCTGTAGCTGATAAATTCCCGAAAAAAAACATTATGTTTTATTCTAATATTATTCGTGCTATTCTCGTCGCGACCATTCTTACATGGTTCATCGTAGGTGATGTAACACTGTATACATTTGCTTTATTCGCTTTATTCTTTGGGCTTGCTGATGCTTTTTTCTGGTCAGCGGATGGATCTATCTTACCTGAACTTGTAGAAAAAAGCCGTTTAACACAAGCAAACTCACTTACACAAATGACAAACCAAGCATCAGTCATCTTAGGCCCTGTACTTGGCGGAATTCTTATCAAATTTACGAACTATGAAACGATTTTTTCGATCACGATTTTATTACTGATCGTCGCAGCCATACTCGTTCAAAAAATACAATTTACGATGCCAGAGCAGCAAAATACAGACAAAGGCATGTTCACTTCTATTAAAGAAGGAATCTTATATGTAAAGGAATCACCATTCCTTTCAACTTTCCTTCTTTGTAGCGCCTTTTTAAACTTATTTTTAATTGGTCCGATGCAAGTCGGTTTCCCGCTTTTCGTTAAAAATGTTCTGCACGGTGATTCGCTTCAGTTTAGTTACTTAGAAGCATCTGTAGGTGGCGGAATGGCAATAGGCGCTGTCATTGTCGGTTTAAAAAATATTAATCGTAGACGTGGTCTATTTTGCATTATCATGATGCTACTGTCTGGTGTATTCTTCTTATCCATTAACTTTAGTACCGTACTTTGGCAAGCATTATTAGCTGGCATGTTTTACGGTATTACAATCGCAATGGCTATCGTTCCGCTTATGGCGATGATTCAATCGACAGTAAAAGAAGAAATGATGGGACGCGTAATGAGTTTACTTATGCTATCATCAATGGGCTTTATCCCGCTTTCTTATGCATTCACATCAATCGCACTTGCAATAGGAATTCCAATCGTAGCCGTTATGAAAAGCGGTGCAATCGCCGTTATCGTCTTCGTACTTTTTGTAGCGATTCGTGTTCCAGTTGTAAGAAAGTTTGATTAACCACTTGGAGTCATGTGTTATACGCATGGCTCCTTTTTAAATGGATCGAATAACGATATTCCCTTACTTCTTCTCACAGCTGCTCCCCATTCTAGTCCAACCTCTAAAAATAGATTCCGCACTGTACTATATAAAAGCGCCTTAACATTTTTACGGATTTCCCCGTATTTATACGCTCTCACAACACTCTTTACTCGCCAAATGAAATTTCCATACACTTCTTCATCGGCTAATATTTGCTCCAGTAACACGCCTTGCTGTAGTAACCCGCTCTTTTTATATGCAAGTTCCACCTTACTCCAAAATATATTAATCTTCTTCGGATTACGCGTCATCGGCACAAGTGCGTATATAAAAGGCCTCGGTATATCGTGGCGGCAATACGTCTCATCAAGTTCGTACGTTTCTTTTCTATTCTCTTTTATTTGTGGAATGTTTTTAGAAAAAATTGTTTCCTCCTCATTTTTTTGCTCATTTTTACTACAGCCAGCTGCAAGATCATCACTTTCACATGCGGACATTTTCATACGGTCATCCATGCGGTCAATTGCAGATGTAAGAAATACATATAAGTTCGCACTATACCCACCGCGCCTATGTCTTTCTTTTGTCGCAACACGCTTTATAATTCCTAGTTCCTCTAACTTTGCAATTGAACGGCGTACTGTACGAATGCTCTTTCCAACATTCGTCGCAATCGTCTCCATTAACGGACAAGCAACTCCCACTGTTTTCTGTTTCTCATTCACTGCATACTTTCCTAAAAAATAAATGATGGTAGCATCCGTCTTATTTAATTGGAATCGATAGTACTTCAAAACTTGTTTTTGATATGTATTAAACTCTTCTTTACTTCGAAATTCACTGTATGGTTTCATTAAGTTATATAAGCTTCCCATTTTTATCACCTCATTTATAGGTAAGAGTCAGGAAGCAAAATTGGCGTGATATTTTAAATTTTTTTGGAGGTGACAATATGATCGTAATAAGTGCTTGTTTAGGTGGTATCGCTTGTCGGTATGATGGAAATGACAATCTCGTTTCAAAAATAGAAGATTTGCTGCAACAAGAAGATACGGTCCTCATTTGTCCTGAAGTATTAGGAGGATTACCAACACCTCGTCCTTCAGCTGAAATTATTGGCGGGAATGGCGATGATGTTTTAGATGGAAAAGCGAAAGTGATGACAAAAGACGGTGAAGATGTTACAGAAGCTTTCGTGAGCGGTGCTTATAAAGCTCTAGAACAAATTAAGAATTTACATCCAGAATATATTATTTTAAAGGAACGCAGTCCATCTTGTGGTAGTTCTACGATCTACACTGGAGAATTTAACGGGAATAAACAAACTGGTTACGGAGTAGCAACTGCTTTATTCAAAAAACATGGATTTAAAGTCATTTCGGAAGAGGATTTTGAGAATATAAAAAGGAATTGACCCTGTTCGTCAATTCCTTTTTTCTTTCTTATTTTGCACCTAGTTTTTCTTTCACTTTCGCAGGAAGCTCATCTTTCTTTACTTCTTCCCAAGCTGTTACACCTTTTTTATCTGAGTGATATACACGTAAGAATGCATCTTTACGTAAGTTTTTTTGTGCAATAAATTCTAATTCTTTTTCTTTTCCGTCTTTATCAAAACCAGTTAGTTTATATTCGTAATCTTTATAAGGCTGACCACTATCAGACTTACCATTATACTCTTTTCCATCTACCGTAATTTGAACGTAATACTCGTCTTTACCCATACGATTTAAATCACAGCCAACTAATAAGCTTGCAAATACAACTAAAATGCTAAAAAGTGCAATATATCTTTTCATTTCCTTCACCTCATGTGTTTTTCTTATATTGTTATCTTAAAGCCTAAGCTTTAAAGAAGAAATTCAAAAACATGACATGAACATTACACTTTTGTAAGATAATAATTATTTCTTTACTTTAGAAACCGTCATTCCGTCACCAATTGGAATGAGTACGGATTCTAAACTTGGATGCGTTGCTACTACTTCGTTATAAAAAGCCTTAAGGCTTTTTATCCTCTATCTCTTTACTGCCAATTTTTTATGTACCTATTACCGCCAATAACGTCTTTCACGCCAGTTTCGCCACTTATCACGGATTTTATCACGTAATCTCCTTATACCGTTTATTACACCTTCTATTATGCATTCTATTATAATATCTATCACAAGGTATCTTATAACTCTAAAAATAGAACCTATAACGTACTTCAATATAAATTCAAAAATATCTTCCAGCATATATCCCCCTCTTTCTATCCTTCCATTATAACTCTGGAAAACAGAGAACTTGAAGCTCAAATAAATGATAAAGAAATTAGAAGGCAATAGATGAAAAAGGATTTCTAAGTGATGAGTTGAATATATATTTATTGTTCTCTAACTTTTGAGCGAAAGTTTTTTTACATACGTTTCATTCTGTCCTAATTTAAAGTTTTCGAGAGGTGAAATAATATGAACCCTATTTTATTAGATGTTCCGTTACAAATAGAAACAGGAAGACTCATTCTTCGAGCACCACTTCAAGCTGGTGAAGGGAATATAGTACAACAAGCTATTAAAGATTCCATTAATGAATTAAAGCAATGGCTGCTTTTATTCCAGTCAATTCCTACTGTTGAAGAAACGGAAATTCTCCTGAGAAATGCGCATATAGATTTTTTGAAAAGAGAAAGCTTTCGCTATCTTATCTACCATAAGGAGACGAATGATTTTATTGGAACTGCTAGCCTTCACGGAATCGATTGGAAGGTTTCTAAATGTGAAATTGGATACTGGATTAACACACAATTTAGTGGAAATGGATATATGACAGAAGTAGTAAATGCGTTAATAAGCCTTGGATTTCAGTTATTCAAATTTAGAAGGATTGAAATACGATGTGAACGTAATAACACGAAAAGTCGTGCAATCCCTGAAAAACTAGGTTTTGAGCTTGAAGGGATATTACGTAATGAAGATCTTACAGCTGACGGCAAACAACTAACTGATACTTGCATCTATGCAAAGATAAATTAGATTTTAACATTCGTTATGCAACATATCTTAGGGCCGGTTTCTAAATTGGGAAGGCGACGTTTTTGATTTTTTACAGCAAAAGAAAAGACCTCCTTAACGATTTTATTTCATCGCTAAAAAGGTCTTTCTCTATTTCTGCTAAAAACTTAGCACTCTTCTGGCTTACCAGCATTCGTCGCTGTACGGAAAGATGATCCACATCCGCATGATGCGATTGCGTTTGGATTGTCGATTGTGAATCCGCCGCCAAGCATAGATTGTTTATAATCAATTTTTACTCCTTTAACAATTGGAGCACTTTCTGTATCGATAACAAATTCAACACCGAAAAATTCAAGAACTGTGTCGTCTTCTTTTGGTTCTACTTCAAATCCTAAGCCGTAAGAAAGGCCAGTACATCCGCCGCCATGTACAGCAAGGCGCACGTACTTCTCTCCATCTTCAGCATCTTTTAACATATCTTTAATTTGAAAAGCTGCTTGTTCTGTTACTTCAATCATGAAATACACATCCTTTCTGTTCTCATTCTATTATACATCTTTACGCTTCTATCTTGTACTCATACACTCCGCGGCAAATTACTTCCGCTGGTCCTTTCATTAACACATTGCCTTCTTCTGTCCATGCAATCATTAAATCGCCACCAGCTAAATGAACTGTAATTTCCTTACCACGTTCCATCTTTCCATTTAAAATAGAGGCTACAACCGCAGCACACGCCCCTGTTCCGCAAGCTTGTGTTACACCAGATCCTCGTTCCCAAACGCGGAAGTTCATTTCTTCCTCATTCAAAATCTCGATGAATTCAACATTTACTCGCTCTGGGAACATTTCATGTGTCTCAAGGACTGGACCAAGTGTTGTAAGAGGTGCTTGTTCTACATCATCCACAAAAATAACCGCATGCGGATTCCCCATTGAAACAGCTGTAAATGCATAACGATGATTATTGTATAAGAAGTTTTCACGAATAAATGGTGTTTCACCTTCACCAAGCATCGGTATTTCTTCACGTGTTAAACGCGGTGCTCCCATATCGATTTTCGCTAATGTAACTTTTCCTTCTTCTACCGTTACTTCCGCCGTTACAATACCAGCTAACGTTTCAATTGTGAAAAATGTTTCTTCTACTAGTTTATGCTCATACGCATATTTCGCTACGCAGCGTAAACCGTTACCGCAGCTCTTTCCTTCTGATCCATCATTATTAAACATGCGCATTTTCACCGGAGCTACGTCAGATGGACAAATTAAAATCATTCCATCTGCTCCAATACCAGTATTAATATTTGAAACCTTTTCCGCCACAAGAGCTAAATCTTCTTCCGGAATTTGTTCTTCAAACATATTTACATATATATAACTATTGCCAAGACCATGCATTTTTGTAAAAGAAAATTGGCTCATTTGTATTCACTCCAAAAATAATTTGTTATTTCAAGTATAAAATGCATGCTTTTAGAACACAATATGAATGTCCCCCGTTTCTCATATTTGACAACATTTGGCGGTGAGCCATTCTTGCACAAATTGTGTAAGAAAAAAGCCCTTCTAAAAGGGCCTTTTTTTATTTATATTCAGTATTATCCTCCCCTGCTAAATAGGATTTTATCTAATAGAAAAAGAAAAAGGTGCTGCCGATTGCAACACCTTAAAACATTGGATTTTCATCCAAATAATCATATACATTATTGACTAGTTCTTCTACTGTAGCACCTTGTACTACTTCACCATTTACAAGTGCAAACGGTCCTTCAAAACAAATGCCACAATATCCTAAACAACCATACTCCATTACATCTAAATTCGGATCTTTTTCTAATTTCTCTAAAGCTGCTTGTGAACCACTCGCAAGGTTACCTACACAAAATTCAATTAATGGTTTAATCAAAATTCTCCCCCCTGTACTACAAAACAAATTACCTTCTGACTATCTATAAGAAGAAAACTAAGCTGTCTCTTGTTGTTTTTGTTATACATCCTAAACTATTTAGTTACTTCACTATTTCACTTCAAAGTAGATGGTCTTATTTTATATAACATGATACTTGCAATGAAATGGTAACTAAAAAGGCAAAACAGTTTACTTTACTTTTCTTCTTATTGTACAACAGAGTATTCATTCATGCATTGTTATTTGTTCACAAATTCGATATAATTTGATTGAGTAAAGTCAAAATATTTTATTAATATAAAATTGTATGATTAGGGGATATTTCAACAGAAAAGGGGTAATCCATCATGAAACACCTCGTAATACTAGGTGGCGGCTACGGTGGAATGAGAATTCTGCAGCGGCTACTTCCAAGCAACCAACTTCCAGATGATGTACAAGTGACATTAATCGACAAAGTACCATATCATTGCTTCAAAACTGAATATTATGCATTAGTTGCGGGTACTATTTCAGAAACGCATATTCGTATACCGTTTCCCGAGCACCCACGCCTCAATATTCAATACGGCACAATAACAAATATTGATCTCGAAGAAAAAGCTGTTCATCTCGATGGCGGCGAAGCGATCTCATATGATGATTTAATTATCGGTCTTGGCTGTGAGGATAAATATCATAACGTTCCTGGGGCGAAGGAATATACACATAGCCTACAATCAATTGAACAAACTCGTAAGACATATGAACAATTAAATAGTCTAGAACCAAATGCAACAGTAGCTGTCGTTGGCGCTGGATTAAGTGGCGTTGAAGTTGCAAGTGAACTTCGCGAAAGCCGTTCTGATTTAAAAATTCACTTATTTGATCGAAAAGATAGGATTCTATTCCCATATCCAGAGAAATTAAGTAGATACGTAGAAGAATGGTTCGTAAAACATAAAGTTACTATTATAAGAAACTCTAACATTACAAAAGTAGAACCAAATATTGTGTACAACCACGATGAACCACTTGAATGTGATGCAATCGTCTGGACAGCTGGTATTCAAGCAAATGAAGTTGTTCGAAACCTTCCAGTTGAACAAGATGGTAGCGGACGGGTTGTTTTAACAAAATATCACAATATTCCGAATAACGAGCGCGTGTATGTTGTAGGAGATTGTGCAGCACTTCCACACGCACCATCTGCCCAACTTGCTGAAGGTCAAGGAGAACAAATTGTCCAAATATTATTAAAACGTTGGAATAATGAACCACTTCCTGACGAACTACCTGTAATTAAATTAAAAGGTGTTCTCGGTTCTCTTGGGAAGAAGCACGGCTTCGGTTTACTAGCAAACCAACCATTAATGGGACGTGTACCGAGATTATTAAAATCCGGTCTTCTTTGGATGTACAAGTATCATAAAGGTTAATACTTTACAGGCTGTCTACTAAGCAGGCAGCCTCTTTTATTCGTTAACATATAATTATCAGACACATCTTTCTCAATATGAATAATGATTTATTTTTCATTTTTATATTAAAAACTATCGATAAACAGTGTATGCTATTTATAAGTTGTTTTATTTCCTTTAAGACCGAATTCATTCGGTCTTATTTTTTGTGTTGTAAATACTTTTACAGGAGGCATTCCATTTTACTTATGAACGTAACGAAACTAAACGATCGAATAGAAGCGAAGAAGAAAGAATTGATCTATCTCGTTGAAAAGTACGGATTCACTCATGATAAAGTGATTTCTTTCAGCCAAGAATTAGATCGTTTACTTAACTTATTAATAGAACTTAAGACGAAGAAAAAACGTTGCTCTTTATAACCGTTATCCTCCCTTTTTTGATACGATATAACTAGAATCAGAAAGGAGCCATCTATGTTTATATTAAAAGACGTTACATACAAAGATATACTACACATTCCTTATTTACAGATTCAAAAAGAAAAAATCACATGTATTATCGGTGAGAGTGGGAGCGGAAAAAGTACATTGCTCCGCATGCTAAATGATTTGCAATCTCCAACATCCGGTACAATTGAATACAACGGAAAGCTGATTTCTGATTATCCTCCTATTCAATTACGACGTGACGTAGTCATGCTTGGGCAAACGCCACCTATTTTTGATGGAACGATTAAAGACAATCTATTAATGGGACTTCGTCTTTCTGAAAAACCATTTCCAAATGATGATATTTTGCGAGGCGCACTAACGACTGTTAGCTTAGAAAAAAATTTAGAAGACAACGCCGATTCATTATCAGGCGGGGAAAAACAACGACTTGCTTTTGCACGTATCGTACTTATGGATCCACCTGTTTATTTATTAGATGAACCAACCTCGGCACTAGATAGCGATACAGAACGCCGCGTTATGAAACAATTTACTATGCTAGCAAGAGAAAAGAAAAAAACAGTTATCTTCATTACACACTCACAACAACTTCCAGAAGAAATTGCAGACGATATTATTGAAATTAGTAAAACAAACGGTGCAACTAGAAAGGAAGTGCTCTCAATTGAAGGGCGTTATTGAACTCCAAATTTGGCAACTTGCCGCTGCATATATTTTTATTCTTATTTTAATTGGACTTGTAAAATTAAAAAGAATACCGCGTGAGAAACAAATTGCGCTCGCAACATTCCGTATGACGATTCAGCTCGTACTTATTGCCTATGTCCTGACATACGTATTTGAAAATAGTAATCCATTTTATACAATTGCTCTCATTACTTCTATTACTACCTTCGCAATTTTTAATATTTATAAACGAGTTAACATCCCAATGTCAAAAGACTTAAAACGAGTAGCCGCGCTTTCCATGGTTGCCGGATCAATTGGGCCACTTCTACTATTTATCTTTGTTATTATCGGGCACGATCCTTGGTATGCGCCGCAATACATCGTTCCGATTACGGGAATGTTAGTCGGGAATGCGATGACAGGTGTTTCTCTCGGTGCAAATACGTTCTTAAACAATATGAAATCGCAAAGAGGCCAAATTGAAGGTGCCCTTATGCTCGGCGCAACACCGAAAGAAGCCACCGCTCCTCTCATCCGTGACGCTTTTGACTCTGCTATTTTACCAACGATTAATTCTATGGTCGGAATGGGGATTATAAGCTTACCAGGCATGATGACTGGTCAAATCTTATCTGGTGTATCACCATTTACAGCTATTCAATATCAAATTGCTATCATACTTGGTATTTCAGGAAGCACTGCCTTTGCTGTTATTATCTTCTTACAGCTTGGATATAAAACATTCTTTAATAAGCGGTGTCAGTTGAAAGAGATTGACTATAGTGCGAGGTAAATCATGCTCTGTTCATCGTAAATGAAATTATATCGACTTACCGACAAAAAATGACAATAAAAAAGAGGAGGCTAATCGCCTCCTCTTTTTACTTACGCCTTCTTAACGAATTGTGATTTTAACTTCATAGCTCCGAAACCGTCGATTTTGCAATCAATATCGTGATCGCCATCAACTAGACGGATACTCTTTACTTTCGTACCGATCTTCACAACTGAAGAAGTTCCTTTTACTTTTAAATCTTTAATGACAGTAACAGCATCGCCGTCTTGCAGAACGTTTCCGTTCGCATCTTTTACAACTTTTGCACCATCATTATTTTCAGCTTCTGCTTCTTGGCCCCACTCATGAGCACATTCTGGACATACGAAAAGAACGCCATCCTCATACGTATATTCTGAATTACATTTTGGACAATTTGGTAAAGTAGCCATAAATTCATTTCCTCCGTTCATTATTTATACGTAAAAATCAAAATTGATGTTTACATCTCGATAAATAAAATTTGTACAGCATTTCTTTATAGTGCCATAGTCTTACGTTATTGACAAGCCTACCTGGAATTCTCATTTTTTATTGTATTTTACAAAATTTCAATTCGTATGGTGTTTTATGTTCACCTTTTTCGTTAATTCGCTTATTCGACATGTACTTCTTCTATCCAACTGCTCGTCTTAGATTTCACTACTATTAAGTGCTCATTTTCCCATTTTAGTTTGCCTAAAAATCTAGAATAGACTACTTCATTCCCTACTTCTTCTACGAGTAATTTATTTACTACCCTTAGCCCTTTATCGTTATACACTTCACACATTAGCTGGAATCCTTCCGAACGATGAATTCCTTTTAATATAGCCGTTTTCTTTCGGCTTGGGCTCTTCCTAGGCGTTTTATCCACTAAAAACACAATCTCGTAATTCTCTTTCTCTATTTCTTGCAGTGCTTCATTCACATACTCTTTAATCATTTCTAATGATATTTTTGAATGTTTTTCAATAGCTGGTACGACATAGAGATGAACCAACTCACAAAAATGCTTATATTTATCCTCAACTGATTCCAAATTTAAAAATTGCATATAATCATAAGGCACGAATATACGAATCTTCTCCAGAGCCTCCTGTAGTTCATAAGAAATATCTTCATTAGGGTTTGCTAGGCAATATATATCTATATTTTCTACAGTTTCTAATCCAAGATCCAAGCTACTTAACTTCTTCGAAAAAATTAATTCAAAAATTCTCATTTCATGTAATCGATTATAATGTTTTTTAGGACGTTTCTTAGCCCAATCATAAAAATGAACATCTATCATACTACCTTTTCCTCCTACTATTATTTGCTTTTCTAATATATAAAAAGAAGAACCTTCACAAGATTCTTCTTTTCAAAATGAACGAGTTTTCACTAGAAACTCCAACTATTTTCTTCAATATAAAATTGATACTCTTCTAACTCTTCTTCACTTAACTTCTTATTATTCTCATATACTTCTTGCCATTCAAAATAGTCTTCACTAAAATAAACAGCAAATTTTATTTTCACGTTTTTCTTCTCTGTATAATCATAACCAGTAAATTCTACTACGTCATAATCTTTTTCTTTCTTTACAAGCTTCCACGTTGGATTATCCGTCATAATCTCTAAAGTAACACCTTCATCACTTGAACGAACAACATTTTTAATGTTCGGCTCAGTTGGTAAAAAGGAGAGTCCCAACATAGCTCCGCCAAATATTAGCGTCACTATAACTTGTAAACCAATCATACCAGCAAAACTAGCGCCACCCTTTGATTGTAAGTAATACGCCTTCTCATGATCAGGCATATTTTCTTCCTTATGTAAAATACGGACAGCGTGCTTATAGTATAAACGGTTTCCTTGCCATCCAGTAAATATCATCATTCCTAATTGAAAAACTAAACTAATTGATAAAAAAATCCCATCTGGAATGTCTATAAAAGGCGGTATAAGTATACTAGGAACCGATAATAACATAAGTATAATAAACAACTTATACATTTTACGATAAGCTAACCACAAAGGCGGGAAGAAAAAGGCTACCCAATTCCACGTATTTCTTTGCGCTGGATTTTCTACTTTCCCCCACTTAAAGTCATAATACGCCGTATTCTTTTGAACAACTGTATGTAACTGTTGCGGAGAAATTGTTTCTTGTAAAACAGTGTCCTTCACGTACATCATCCTTTTCTCATATCTACATACGTGTATTTTATAGAAATAAAAAGAAGGAATCTAACAAAAAGTACATATATTTCATAAAAATGAACAGAATTCGAATATATTCCGACAATTACCTCTTTATTATTCCATTTTACTTTAAAATATATTAGAATACTTATGAATGATACGTTTAATACACTAAGTTAATCATTTTGTACACTCATAAAAAAAGATGTCTCAAAATCATTTTGAAACACCTTACTACCTTTTTATTATTTCAAACTATCCTTCACTTTCTCAATAACAACTTCTATACGTTCTGCTATACATTCCAGCTCCCATTCTCCCTCACCATGCATAGCCGTATAAACTGGACAATTTTCATCATTACTATCTACAAAGATTGGGTCCCCAATATATGAATCGAGTCCAATTACAATCCATCCTTCTTTCCAATCTCCTTCTTCATTCCCGATTAAACTTCTCCCTTCTTCATCAACGCTATAACCAAGTTGTCCTTCTTCTATCTCTTCACTATTAAATAGTTCTATTGTCATCGGTTCAAATTCATACTCTAACTCAATTTCATTATCCTCTGCACAATCTACATATTCTAAAAGTTGTTTAATTTTATTGTGATTCATCATAATAGTTTCTCCATTCTCTCTTAAGAAGTCTAGCTTTATTCATAATAAGCTGCCGCAATTAACATCTGAGCAATAAACTTCCATGGAATGTTTTCTGGAAGCTTCTCCCCTTGATTTATATACACTCCTTCATAAGCATCTAGCCAACCGTGTAATGCTTCTAAATAAGTCTCTACCTCTATGTTCTCCCATTCATCTTTATTCACTTTAAAATCCTTTTGAAGATATACAAGAAACTTCAACAAGTCTTCTCTAGAATTTACATGATCAAGGTATTCAAATACGTCCATATTTTATTCCTCCCTCTATCGCTCGTCATTTAAAATAACTATAATATATGACATAAGATTCTTAAAACTATTATTCGAGGTGACCAATATGAAACATACAATTTGGGCAGAAGATGACTATTTAAAATTAGCACCGATTAACGATGAACTAATAAAAAAAGCTGAAAAAGTACTAAATGTAAAGCTTCCGGAATCGTACATAAACCTGCTAAAAGAGCAAAATGGAGGAACGCTACGCCTTGATGCTCACCCTACTCCAGAGCCGAATTCTTGGGCAGATGATCACGTTAATGTTTCTGGCTTATATGGCATTTCTTTTGATGAAAATGAATCTAGTATTTTAGAGAGCCGTTATTTAATTCAGGAATGGGAAATGCCTGAGAATCTCGTACTTTTATCTGGGGACGGACATACGTGGATCGCATTAGACTATCGAAATGTTGCTGAAAATCCTCCAGTTATATTTATCGATAATGAGGTGGAGCAAATTATTGAATTAGCACCTAACTTTGAAAGTTTCTTACAAAACTTAACTACGTACGAAGATGACGAAGAGTAAGCCTCATTCTAAAGAGGAGCAAAATTTCATTACAAATTTGCACACTGCTTTAAAACCACTTGGATTTAAGAAAAAAGACACACCTTTTCCAAAGCTGAAAACGGATTTTATAAGCTCATTAACATACAAAAAAGCCAGTTTGGAGCTGACTTCTATATAAACATCGGGGTTCATCCAATAGGTCTCCCGCAGCTTATCACAGACCAGTTACAAATAAAAGAAAACATCTCAATATTCGATTGCATTCTACAAACTAGAATAGAGCCTATACATATGAACCAGAACCAGTTATTGCATAATGTTTCACATGAAACTATCGACATTCCTGATTATCTTTCTACCATTTTCGACTGGTTTCAAGTGTGGTCTTCTTATGAAAATTTAGCACAAACAAATATACACTCTATTACTCCGGTACTAGCTGTCGTTCCCATATTACAAGAAAAAGCGTTTCTGCTTCTTACTTGTTTCTCTTTCTATAACTTAAAACAGTACGAACAAGCTAACCGCTACTTACAGCAATATTTGCATTGTGCTGTGTATCTTAATACCGAGAAAAAAGAGCTAGTATTCTTTCACGAAGTTGATATGTATATGAAAAAACTAGTAGAAGGCTCAATGTAATTTCACATTTTGCTTTCTACTAGTGCTTTATCACACTTTTATATCCTTCTCCTACAACGCCCAAGTAATATTCATCTCTTCAAATGAATCTTTACATACTTCCAATCCTTCAC
Source organism: Bacillus cereus group sp. BfR-BA-01379 (assembly GCF_022663605.1). Classification (NCBI taxonomy): domain Bacteria; kingdom Bacillati; phylum Bacillota; class Bacilli; order Caryophanales; family Bacillaceae; genus Bacillus; species Bacillus cereus group sp. BfR-BA-01379. The sequence continues at coordinate 3,110 of NZ_JAKUFT010000074.1, read as the reverse complement.
CATCATCCGTTCCGATCATCGCCACTTCTTCTTTAGACAACATAATTTCCTCGTTTGGATTTTTGATTTTTCTCTCATACACGAGTTGTAAAAGCTCTATTTGCTCTTCTGTCAGCTCATATTCCTCTTCTAATCTTTCTATTGCTGATTGCAGATCAAGTAGTGGGATTTCTAACAAGAATCCGCCATGCTCTTCCATCTTTTCAAATGAATCAATTGAATACGCACCGCTCTCCTCAATCCAAAACGCCGCTGTAATGAACGGCACTGTTTCGCCCTCCACTTCTTCTAATACGTATTGAAGTGCTTCTTCTTTCGCAATATCTATTACTTCCGAAGGTGCCCCTTCAAAATAATTTTTCGCATCAATCCACTCATCAATTCTCTCGCTATTCACATCTTGCAGACATATGATCGTATAATCCGGATGAAACGTAATTGTCCCTCTTCCGCCTTGACTATCTTGCATATTATAGTTAAATCCATCCCATGAACTTTCATGCGAGAAATCAGGAGCATGTGCTACAAAAATCGCATCTGCAATCGACTTTAAGATGCAACCTTTCCATAGTTGTTCTTTATTTATATGTAATTTATATTTACTCATCATCTTCCCCCATACACATATTTTTTCTATTATCTTTCCTCTACATAATACTTGTAAAGCCTTTCCTACCTACTACAAAATACGAAAGACGCCCTTTTCAAAAAGGCGTCTTTTTACAATTGAAAATTTACTAATATAAAAAATGCATTATTTAATAAATGAATCCCCCATGGGACGAGTAAGTTATTTGTTTTCTTATACGTATAAGCTAAACATATACCGCCACCAAAAATATATAAAACACTCCCTACTGTAAGGGGATGACCTAAAGTAAATATAGAAGCACTTATAACGGCACTACTAAATATAGAGAAGCGCTGAGATAATTTCATAAAAAACATACCTCGGAATACAAGCTCTTCCCAAATCGGTGCAAAAACAGTGAGTACAACTACATATAAAATAATTTCATTTTTAGTAGGTTCTATTACTATATTAGGTTCGTCCACACGAAGTCCATGTGGTAAAACTAAATTTAATACCGCAAGATATATAAGCAGTACGATCATCGTCATTACTATCGTTACATAATGCTTAAAATTATTGAACTGTATTGATTTTACTAACTGCACACAGTAATTTCTTGCTGGTGCATATATTAAAATAATAGTAAGAAATGTTAAAGGTGGAATAAGATGATCTACATACCATGGATATAAGGAAGAGTCGAATAAAAGGTTCAAAAAGCCCATTCCATACATTACCCCAAAAATAATTATTATCATGCTAATTACTTTGAACATACTCATTTGTACATTCTTTTCTTCATAAGTAGCTAATTCTGTATTCATCCTATCTCCTCCAGTATAATTAAACCTTTTAAACCATTATATACCAATACCGACACAAAAACAGACGATACAATCTAATGTATCGTCTGTTTTTCCCTACCATTTCTCTCTACATGTTTCAATTAAATGCAGTAAGTACTTCCTCGTCGTATCTGCTCTTCTCCATCTTGAGAGCATTCGCTTTTCTTTTGGATTCTGCCTTATTCTAGCTACTTCTTTTAATAAAAGCTCCCATTCTTCCCCCGAACGTTCTGACAAGTAGTGCAACCCTCTATCTTTTGAAACGATTGTTTTATGATCTAGTGTATATAAAATACGGCCCATCGTAACGACTGCTGATTCTACCCACTCTTCTATAAAAAATAAATATGGTTGCTTCGCCTTTTCACTCCAGTACTGTTCTACGTTGTATTTCATCGTATTGACTACATCATCCCACCTTATTTGAAACAGAAGATCTTCCGCTTCTTTCCCGGTAACTGTAATACCTTGATTTTTCAATGTCCACCATGTGACCGCATTAATATCCCAATGACCTATATTTGCCCTACCATCTGCACAATACATGTACTCATTCATTTCATCATTGTATTTCCCTAAATCAGCAAGCGGAATATACATACCATCCATTCTTTTACCTAACGTACTACCACTAAGTTTCTTATGAAGTTCTACAAGTTGCTGTTTTTCAGCTTCATTCGCGGAATCACTTATTACTGTAACAAAATCAACATCGCTCGTTTCTGCATGAAATGCACCGAGTGCGATGGAGCCATAAATATATACCCCGACTATTTTTTCGTCTAAAAAAATTTCTTTTAATTCTACTGTGTACTGCTCCATTAACTGTTGTACTTCCGTTGGTAACGCATGCTTCACTCCATTTTTCACATCTATCCCTCCATTAAAAAAAGCCTTTGCAAATTCGCAAAGGCTTCCTGCTTTATAAATATTTCTCGATTTCTTCGTAAACATCCTTCAAACGAGGATTTCCTTCTCCAACAATTTCTCCATTTACAAGAACGACTGGATAAAATAAATCTTCCTCCACTACGCGCTCTGCGAATGCTTTTTTATCTTCATCTTCCTGTTCTTCTTGAAAATCAATATACTCGAAATTAAATTTATTTTCTTGTCCTTCATATTTACGACCAATCGCCGCTTGTAACCACTCAAACGTTTCTGTTGAAGATGGCATTCCAACGCAGCTCGCACAAATTACTTTCGTCCCATACACTTGCACATTAACCATTTCTTCTCCCCCGCCTCTTGTTTCAACAGCATATTAAGATGTCTTATTACATAAGCACATCATTTTACAAACTTATTCCCTACCCCTATACTGAAAAAACACGATAAAATATTTCGACAATAAAACAAGAAGAGAAAAAATAGATTTTCCCCTCTATCTTGATTATAATAAAACTGATGAAAGGAGTCGATAAAAATGGAAAACCCACATATGGAAGAACAAGTATTAGAAGTATTAGATAAATTACGTCCATTCTTACTTCGCGATGGCGGAGACGTTGAATTAGTAGACATTGAAGAAGGTATCGTAAAATTACGCCTTATGGGTGCTTGCGGAAGCTGCCCAAGTTCTACAATCACACTAAAAGCTGGTATCGAACGCGCATTACTAGAAGAAGTACCAGGCGTTATTGAAGTAGAACAAGTATTTTAATTAAAAGCGGAAGCGGCTCGTTCAGAAC
>NZ_JAKUFT010000073.1:0-22806 GCF_022663605.1 Bacillus cereus group sp. BfR-BA-01379 | reverse complement strand
CGCTCTTTTACTTCGCCCATAATAGTTTGAATGTGTTGCTCACGTAAAATTTCTTTCTGTGAAAGCTTACGTTTTTGAATGGTAATTGTTAAAAAGAATGCTTTAAATTTCATGAAGGTATTGCTCCTCTAAAATATATTTTTAATACATATGCGTATAGTATGAACTTTTAATGTCAGTCATTTTATCAGTCAGTTGTTTTAATTGTTGTTTACAAATGATTTCATCTTCAGATAAAGTATTTTTCTGAAGTACAGTTGTAAAAAAGAAAATATGAAAAGTCATAAATGAATTCCTCCTTTCGAAAAGGAATTACAGGTGATCACAATAAAGCGCTTGGCGCTCCTTAACATCATTCATAGCTTTTTCAATTTGCTCATTATGAAACATTTCATCTTTGGAAATTGTATTTCTTTGAATCGTAATACTTAAAAACAATACGCTAATAGTCATCGAATGTTGCTCCTTTCTTAAAAAAATGATGTAAGAGGCTAAAAAATCGCACAAAAAAGCCACAGGAAGATATAGTTCTCCTATGGCAGGGCGTGAAAAAGCCACAGGAAAGTATACGACCTCCTGTGGCGAATTTATGAATTAATCGAAATAATGTACGATTTTCAATTCTCCATTAGGGTGGTCGAATTCATATTTAATTGTCCGAAAAACAAAGGTGCAGTTAACGCTAAAGTTAAAGCATGTAATTGTAATTTCATCATTTCCTTCGACCTCCTTTTAGAATATTTTTCTTACGTTAGTAAGTATATACAATTAATGGATAATTGTAAACAGAAAAATTGAAAATTTTTAATTTTGATTAAAATGCGTATGTTTTAAAGGATTTTGAGAAGATGTATTGTAATGAACGAAATATCGATAAAAATGGGGGATGTTAAATGAAATATATGCATCGTAATGTGGTTGTTATGCTAACAATTTTTTTATTTATTACTGCTTGTTCTAGCGGAGAAAGAATAAAAGAAATATCTGATGTTGAACCTGGTCCTTTTAAGAAATATGCTGGGACATATGTTGGTAATAATTCAGATGTAGTAGCAATTGTGAATCATTTACCCGGTGGTGAAACATTTCAAAGTATTAGTTTGGAGAATGAAAGCATAAAAGTGAACTATGGTGCAAAGGGGAATGGCCCCTTTACTGAAGATATGGTTGCGACGTATTGGTTTGATAGTAAGGATACGATGAAGAAGAATTTTCTCTTTAACGTTATTTATTTAGCGATTTTAGTACCAAATGCGAAAAGCTACCAGTTTCAAGTAGAAAATAAAAATTTTAAGATAAAAAGAGAAGAAATACTATCAATCCTGTATGAAAAATTTGATGATTTTCCAAAAGAAAATGATATATGGGATAAAAAGAAAGTAGTAAAGTTCCTTAACGATAATAACGAAAAAATTACAATGCTTATAAATGATAAAGATTTCCGGAAATCTTTATTTGTTAAATATCCAGTGCAGTAGTTGGAATGATGGGAGGAGAAAAGGTGGAGTTAGTATACAAAATTATTTATCATCGAATGCAAGATCATTATTTACCTAAGTTAGTACAGGCAATAAGAATCATTAATGAAGAAGATTTGTGGAAACAAAGGGACTCTATTAACTCAATTGGTGGAATCGTACTGCATATTTGTGAACATATACAGAGAAATACTAGGCGTTATAATAATCCAAATATAGTCTTTGAAAAGGGAATTGAGGAGTATTTTCCAGTAAAGCGACAACGTACTGAAGTTTTGCTACAGTACGTTGAAGAAGTATTTGATGAATGGGGAACAGCATATATACAAGCATGTGAAGAAAAAAGACATATTGATCTTCATAGTTTATTACATTTAGTGGAGCATACAGGTTATCATTTAGGACAAGTAGTAGATCGTACAAAGTTTATAAAGGGACGACAATTTAATTTTTGTCAAAATGGTATAAATGAAAAAAATTTGAGAACGAGAGTTGAAACTTCGAAATTTTAAAAAGAGAGTCATTCGTATAAGAATGGCTCTCTTTTTTTGTAAAAGAAATTTATGGAAATAAATATTTTTATGTGATATGGTTAGTTACATAAGTAACGAACCTATGAACCTAAGGTGGTGAAGTTGTGAAACCTACTCTGGAGCAAAATAAATTAATATACTTGCAAATTGCAGAAACGATTGAATCTGATATTTTAAAAGACATATTACTTGAAGAAGAACAAGTTCCATCAACAAATCAATTTGCGAAGATGTTACAAATAAATCCAGCTACTGCAGCTAAAGGGGTAAATGTATTAGTGGACGAAGGGATTCTATATAAAAAGAGAGGGATCGGGATGTTTGTTGCAAAGGGAGCGAAAGAAGTTGTACTTAAAAAAAGACAAAATACTTTTATGACCGAATATTTACCTAAAGTATGGGAAGAAGCAAAAGTATTAGAAATATCTAAAGACGAATTGATGGATATGATTCAAAAAATTACGAAGGAGGGCAAAGAGGGATGATTGCACTTGAAACGACAGATGTAACGAAAAAATATAAAAAGAAAGTAGCAGTAAATGAAGTAACGATTTCATTGGAAGAGCATAAAATTTATGGTTTACTCGGTAGAAACGGAGCAGGAAAAACGACACTATTAAATTTACTTGCAGGCCAAATTACTTCAAGTAGTGGTAGCGTATCAATATTTGGTGAAAATGTTTTTGAAAATAGTAAAGCGATGCAAAATATTTGTTTTGTTAGAGTGAAAGAAGAAGCACATTTAAGTTTTAAAGTAAAAGAAATCTTTAAGATGTGCAGCATGTTTTATAAAAACTGGGATGGAAAGTACGCTGAAGAACTCGCTGATAAATTTCAGCTTAATATGACAGTGAAATATCATAAACTATCACACGGCATGCAAACAGTCGTCGGAATTATTCAAGGATTAGCAAGTAGGGCACCTATAACAATTTTTGATGAACCGACTACAGGTTTAGATGCAGCACATCGAGAGTTGTTTTATAGTTTACTACTAGAAGATTACGGTGAGTTTCCACGAACAATTATATTATCAACACATTTAGTAGAAGAAGTAACTCATGTGATTGAAGATGTAATCATTATAAAAGAAGGAAAACTACTTGTTCAATCATCCGTAGAAGATTTATTGCAACAAGCTCATATTATTTCAGGGAAAAAAGATAAAGTAGATGAATTTTCGATAAATAAGAAAGTAATAGGTCGAGAAGTCTATGGGAATAAAGGCATTACTGTTATATGGGCAGAACTTTCTAATGAAGATTATTACTCTTTTGAAATAGAAGGTTTAGTAATTGATAGAATTACATTACAAAAACTATTTATACACATAACTGGTGGTGAAGTGAAATGACGATGTTAATGAAGCAGTTGAAGTTACATATAAATTTTCATTATAAAGCAATTATAATGTTTTGGATTGTAGCTTTATTAATAAAAGGGGCTTTACATGCTGCTCATTTAAATGGAGCGAACATTGGTTATTTACCCGAAATTATAAATAACCCTTCAATAGCAATTATGCTATTTATAGTAGGGAGTGTTTTCATTATACAAGATGAGCTATTTCGTTTAGCAGTTTCATTCGGTGTAACGAGATTCCAATATTTTATCGGAGCCATTTGTTATATCGTATTGCAATCCGCCATGTTTTCGTTTCTTCAAGTAATGCTTTTGCAAGATATCAAATATAATTTAGTAAATGTTAGTTTTGGGGAGCAATTGGTACAACAATTTATTTTGCACTTTTTATTTTATGTTACAACAGCATGTTTCTTCCAAGTGGTAGTAGTTTTTAAACAACGATTTCAGTGGATTGGTCTTATGATTGGTGGATCCCTTTTTATATCAACAAATAGTGTGCTTTATGGGGAAGCAGGGATAACTGGTTTATTATTTACGAGTGATGGATCTTTAGTAGATATTCCATATTTTACTGTTATTTCAATTGGATTAACTGTTCTTTATATTGTAACGAGTGGTATATTTATTCGAAAAGTATCATTCGAAAAAACGATTTGAAATATTATTAGATTACTAAAGAGAGAAGGATAGCGAATGAGAGACATATCATCACTCATTACCGTCTTTTTATGCATTGCACTACTAAAATATTTTGGCGTCGTTATCGCTCAATGCATAAGCCAATAAAGGGATCAGGAAAACGTATTTTATGGCCATTATTATTTTTAACACCAGGTGCTTTATGGTTTTTTGGTCCTATGCATCCAGCTATTTTACAAGTTATTATAGCAGCATTCATTGGAGTTCTTTTCGCCGTACCACTTATAGTTTTAACAAATTATGAACGGAGAGATGATGGGAATATTTATACGAAAAAAAGTGCAGCCTTTTTAATTACTTTTATTGCACTTGTCGTTTTGAGATATGGTTCAAGACAATATATTGTTGACTTAGATCAGCAAACAATAGGTTTATTATTTTATGTTGTTGCAATATCGTATATTATTCCTTGGAGAATTGCCTGTTATATAAAGTTTAGGAAAGTTTGGCGGGAAAATAGTAATTATACAGTGTAAAAACAAAGACTTCTCAATTGAGAAGTCTTTGTTTTTATGAAATCATTATATGGTATGTAGCTAATATTTTCACTCAAAATCACCAATATATAGTAAAATTTTATAATGAAAGAAAGAAATGGGTGGTGATGGGAGTAAATCAAATACATGAAGTGAAAATAGTTCTTGTTGAGATGAGGTGATAAGTCGATATGAGCTACTTTATTTCGTTAGTACTTGCTGTTTTATTAGCTTTTTCATATAAAATTGTTGATATTACAGTTAGCGTTGTTATTGGAAAAAAGTTGTATCGTAAGATTGAAAATGAGATTATTTATATATGGGGAACATTACTGACGATAATTAGTTATTTTTATGAAGATAATTATGTATTCCGTTTACCGACTCACTATGAATCAATTGTTGTATTAATCTTGATTGCCGTGATAACGAATATTTTCATTTCACGATACTCAGGATATAATCCAAGTGGGAAAAAGAATATTTTAAACTTTGTAATTATGTATCCAATTTTTGAAGAAGTAATCTTTAGAGGGATGATTATACCAATACTTAACAACTCATTCTCAATACACCCTTATTTTGAAATAGCTTACATACCAGTTACGCTACCAATTCTAATATCTGCCTTTCTATTTGCTGTGTCTCACTTACAATATTACAGCTTTAATCAGACTAGTATAAAATTTATGCTGTTCGCATTTTTAGGGGGAATCATACATGGTATGATTACGGATTCCTCACTATCAATTATTTTTCCAATATTATTGCATGTAGAATTTAACTTACTTTCAGTATATTACTCAAAAAAACTGCATTAAATTGATAACTAAGTTAGTGTATTTATAAATGAATTATTGAAATTTTATTAAAAAAAGCTAAGAAATGAGCTTTTTTACTACAGCTAACAAAATTTAAGTCAACAAGTACTTCTAACGGGGGAACTAGTTGTTTTTTACGGTAGCAAAGATATGATCCCATATTTAGAGACTGTTTTAGCGTATAAAATCCGCATTTTAAAAAGCTGACAAGTGTCAGCTTTTTTTATTCGTAACATGAAGTAGAGCACCAATCGCACCGCTATTACCACCATCCTGTAAAAAGATTGGTGTTTTATTTTGATATGTTGTGTAGTTACTAATAATATTTTGAAGGTGTACGTTATTACATAGAGTGGAACCAATATAAATAATATTGTCAATGTTTTTTGTTTCGGCGAATTGAAGGCTTAATGCAGTAACGACTTCACCAACAAGTCCTTGCACAGTAGCAAGTATGTCTGAGCTATTATATTTTGATTCTGAAATAGCGGCTTTCCCAAAATTGCTAGCAGTTAAGCTATTATTAATAGGAGAGAGAATGCCATCATAAATATCTCCAACCGTAATATCTAGTGCTTTTCTAGAACCTACTTTTGTTAAAGGGATCACATCTTCAAAATGATCTATATTTGTTAATAATTTTGAAAGCCCCATAATAGTACCACCGCCAACACCAGTTCCGCCAGCGCGAATATATTGGTCATTATAAACGTAATGAATGGAAGTACCTGTACCGATATTTGTTAATATAAAGTTATTTATATCATATTTTTCTTCTTTTAATATGTATTGGACACCTAACAGAGTAGCTTCAAATTCATTTCGTTCTACTATTTTATATGAGTCTGAAAGTAGTAGCTGTAATTGTTTCGCTTTACCACCTGTAATACATATTTGTTTTATACGAGTGTTTTTCTTAAGCCAATCTATTATTTTATCTTGTTCATTTGAATAAAATTTTTCAAAAGTTAATTGCTTTTGTTCGTTCAAATAAGCAATTTTCGTTAATGTTCCTCCAGCATCGATACCGATAGTACTTTCCATTTTCCTGCTCCTAACCAAGTAATTTGTTTACTCTGCTCATGTTGGTGAGACAAATTTGTAGGAATTAGATACCCCACGGATTAAATCGTCTCTAATCTGCTTGATATATTAATAGCTTTTCCACAGTTACAATCGGCTGATTATTAACAGTTGCAGTACCTTTACCGAGAATAAAACCTCGACGATTGCGAGTTAGCTCATAATGTAAATCAAGTTTATCACCGGGATATGCTTTTGCGTGAAATTCGACCCCATCTAATGAGGAGAGGAAGCCAAGACCTTCAGAGTCATTTGGATGTACAAATGCACTAAGCTGAGCAAGTGCTTCTACAATTAGCATATGAGGCATATGTTTTTGACTATCATTTATAAACCATTCATTATTTGTAATGTGTTTATATCCCGTAACGGATTCACCATGTTTTACATTTGTTACTTTATCAATCATTAAAAATGGATAACGATGAGGAAGAGTGTCTTTTATGTGCATATGAAAGTACCTCCAATAAATAATACCCCTGCTACGGTTAAGCAGGGGAGTTATCATTAATTTTTAACTAATTCATTTACTTTTTCAAGAGAAAAAATACCACTATTTCTAATGTTTTCAACAACTTGTTGTAACACATCTTTATCTTGAACGAGTGCAATACGTACAAAGCCTTCTCCGTGAGGTCCAAATGCATGACCTGGTGTAACAACGACATTCGCACGATCCATTAACGCATAAGCAAAATCTATAGAAGTCCAGCCTTTCGGAATTTCGGCCCAGACGAACATACTACCAGCTGGTTTATCAACATTCCAACCAAATGTTCGGAATCCATCAACTAAAGTATCTCTACGTTCTTGATAAATACCGCGATTTTTCTCGCAAAACGAAGCGCCATTTCTTAGTGCAGCTGATGCTGCTTTTTGAATTGGTAAAAACACACCGTAATCTGTATTTGATTTAAATTGCGTAAGTGCACGAACAATTTCTTCATTACCAATCATATAACCAATACGGCTACCTGCTAAACTATAACTTTTTGACAAAGAGTTGATTTCTACGCCAACTTCTTTAGCCCCAGGTACAGAGAGGAAGCTAATTGGCTTATTACCATCAAAATAAAATTCAGCATAAGCAAAATCATGGACAACAATAATGTTATGCTTTTTCGCGAATGCGATTACTTCTTTAAAGAAATCTTCATGAGCCATTGCTGGAACTGGATTCCCTGGGAAGTTTAAAATCATCATCTTTGCTTTATCGGCAATTTCTTCAGGAATTAGTTCTAAGTTAGGTAAGAATTCATTCTCTTTCTTTAATGGCATGTAATAAGATGTTGCACCAGCCATTTGAATACCTGTTTCATAAGCTGTATATCCTGGATCAGGAACTAATATAATATCTTCCGGATTTGCATAAACCATAGGTAAATGAACGAGTCCGTCTTGTGAACCCATTAATAATAAAACTTCTTTATCGGCATTTAAAATAACGTTATGAGTGTTGTTATAATATTCAGTTACGGATTCGTGAAATTCTTGAATACCACTTAATGTGTATCCGTAGCTTTCTTTTTTACTTGCTGTATGTACCAGTTCTTCTCTTACGAAGTCAGCTGGTGGCATATCAGGATTCCCAATACTTAAATCAATCATTTTGTGACCTGCTGCAATTTTTTCTTTTTTATAAGTCCCTAATTCACTAAATATAGAAGATTGGAATGCTTTCATTCTAGTTGCTAACGTGTAAGTCATCAAAACCCCTCCTAAAAACAGTGTTTTCTTTCTGCGTTTTTAATTATTCTGAAAACACATGGTTACATTTTATCATTTTTTTATGAAAATTAAAACGATTGACAAATTTGGAGGGAGGATTAGTCTATTTTGAAAGGGCACTGTAAATAAGGTAGATCGGTTAGCTGAACTGTTTATTATATCTTTCTATACGGTTTAGGATGTTTTATAGTTTTTATTAAGTATATCCCGCATATTTTGGATAAAAAAGAACACGAAAACGAGGCCTAATATACCACTAAGCCAATAGTATGAATTTCCTGTCGTGAATCTTTCATAAAATGTAAGTGCACTCCATAGGATTAGGATAATGGAACAGATTGTTGATACAATTAATGAACTTAAACTTCTCAAAAAAAGCACCTCACATTATAAATATTGTTATTATATAATATTACATTTAAATTTAAAGATTTAAATTTAAAGATTTAAAAGAGGGAAATGTTTTTAAGTAAGTTTTGTAAAACAGAAAAAACGCAGAAAATATTTTCTACGTTTTAAATGAAGTGTAATCATTTCTTCTTATATGTACATAATTTTTCAACTGCATAAAAGTATACGTTTAATTTTCCATCGACAATTTGTAAAGTTTGATCTGATGTAAATGAGTTACCATAATCAATGCGATACACATTAGAATCCTTTACAAAGGAACCTTTGTATAAATCTTCTTTTTTCTTCGTTGTTTGCATTTCCACTAAGTTTTGCACAATTTTTTCTTTCTTTTCTTCTTTTACAACTGTTTCAAATTTATAAGATGTAGGACAGAGACCGTTTTTGTTATCAATGACTTCCCAAGAACCGTATATGTCATTATTGCTACATCCGCTAAGTAGAACGATGAATATAGGAATAATCAATAAAATCTTTTTCATTTTGTGCTCCTTTCATTTCGTTTTCAATAAACGTGCGAATACGATAGGGATATTGTAATAAATAAAGTTTAAATTTTTATAAAGAATTATTTAATTTCACATAAAAATTGGGGAAAGGGGAGGTTTTTAAAATAAAAAGGCATGAATCTAACGTAATCCAGATTCATGCATAGTGTGCTATCTTATATTTTGTTTTTTGAGGATAAATGATGCGGAAAAAAGGATGACAATACCGTTTAAAATATAAACGTTTATAATAGAAGAGGATAGGTTAATTGCTCCAAAACCAGCGTTATCGAATGTAGAAGTGAGTGCAGTTGTTGTCAAAAAAATAATAGGTGTTAGCAGTAAAAATATGAAGCCTGCCACAACTCTCCTTTTAAAGCTATGTTGAGATAGGGAAATTGCTAAAAAGTTTATGATGCTAAACATAACGAATATAACCAAAAGGATAATCAATAACTGGATGCCATTAGACATTCTGCGCCTCCTATATACCTCATTTATATATTATATTCGAAAGCAAAATGGTGTACTCCTTTAAATCATTTCAGTAAACGTAATAAATAAGATTATATATAACAAAGAAGCATGGATTAATCTAAATGATCCATGCTTCTTTTCTTAAGTTATAAATTTGCAGATTGCGAAGGTTGTTTTTCATATTGTTTCTGTTTAGAGAGCGATATGAAAATAATTAATAATGAAATAACACCGAAAATGAGTACCATATATTGCAGTCCAATCGTATCTAAGAAGAAACCCGTACCGAGTAAAACGATTTGGAACATAACTCTCTCAAACATATTACGGAATGAGAAGAGGCGGCCATGATAGCTTTTTTCCACTTTCGTTTGGAAAATTGTCGACATAATAGGGAAGAAGCAACCGACACTAAAACCAAACAAACCAAATGATGTAAGTGACATCCATTTTATATCGCTAAAGAACAAGGAAAGGTGTGCAAAAGCGGTACAAACTGCGAAGAAATATAATAATTTTTCAGGTTTGAAATGGTCAGATAAACGTTTAATAACGAAGGCACCTAACATAAATGCGACACCTTCAATTGTATATATAAATCCTTTAATCGTTGGATCATGTTGCATTTCACTAATGTTAATTACCATTAAATTAAATCCGGCTATAAATAATAGAGGGATAATACTTAATATAAGTGCTGTAAAAGCAATAGGAATTCCTTTTAAAATGCGAAAGACTTCCATAAAGCTATTATCTTTTGCAGCTTGTTTATTTGGTGTTGTTGATTTCTTATCCTCGAATTGTAGGAAGAAAGTTGAGAGGAATAATAAAGCGTAAGCTGCCATTGAGAAGGCATACATATACTGTAAACTCATCACAACTAAAAGAATTCCACCTAGTGAAGTACCTGCAATACGAGCGATTGTACCTACATTCATATGTACACCGTTCATCTGTAACAACTCATGCTCACGTACGATAAGTGGGATTACAGATTGTAATGCAGGGAAATAAAATGCTGCCGAAATTTGAAGAGCAACCATAAATGCAATCATAAAGGCGATACTTTCAAATTGGATTGCGAAAAACATAAAGATAACACTAATAACACGACCGAATCCAGCATAAAGAAGAACTTTTTTCTTTTCATACTGATCAATGACACGACCTGCCATAGGGCCCACTAGAACACCTGCTAATAATCCGATAAATAATATAACTGATTTCATGAAATCAGAAGGGACATATTTTTGCATAAATTCAAGGTTGCCAAGAATACCAAGCCATAACCCTAGACCAGCAATAAACTCCCCAATTAACACAATCCAAACATTTTTATTACGCCACATAATGTAAAACCTCTCCGTCTTTTAAAATGAAAAACTCGTATATAAAACCTCCTTATTTTATGTGTTTTTATTAACTAACTTTTTTAGAGTCAGAGTCTATATTACGTGTTTCATGAGTGGATTTCAATCTTTTTGATTTGTCAAAAAGATGATTTATTAGTTGATGAAATAAGCAATGAAAATGTAAAAGAAATGTGATGAAGTGTCTATTGAAAGTAAGGATAAATTTGAACAAAATAAAAAAGCAAGAACGTACATACTACGTCTCGCTTTTCTCAAGTACAAAATTAAATTTTAGATTGTTTAGCAGCATTTACGTTCTTGTCCAATAGCTAATGCGCTAAAAGATAGAGGACCAATAACTTCTGCACTTGCGCCACTAGTTAGGTTTTCTACAGTTAATGAATATTGGTGTGTTCCACTTCCAACGTTTTGATCTATAGCTTGAAATGTTTGAGCATAGAATTGTTCAGAATCTGTAGATTCAATACCTACTTGTGTATTAAAAATTTCAATGTTATCACGGAAAATTCGGAATAAAATTTGTGAAATCTCAGTTATCCCTTCTACACCAACTGTAGCGATTAATTCTACTCGGTTATTATGAGAATCTCTACTTGAAATTCTCAATTTCAAATTTGCTAGAATTGCTTTATTTGGAGAAGCTGGGATTGCAAAAGTAGTTTCACCAGTTTTACTTATAGGTTGAGTAGCCTGGTAATCAATGATATGAGTCATACTCGTCACCTCCTTATATACTAAAATATGAAATTTACGATGAAATAGATTGGACAAATAATAGTATGTATTAAGAGAATGAGCACAATTGTTGAAAAGAGGGAGAACAAATGAAAGCATCAAGAAAATATCACAATTATGTGATATTTTTCTTGATGCTTTTTGTAGTTAAGCAGAATATTCTTCTTTACGCACTTCGAAAAACTCATTGCGACGTAAGTAATTATAAACTTTCTCGGAAACCTCTTCTTCTTCAGACATAAAGAAACGATGATCAAAAGCATAGAAAGATTGACCTTTAATTAATTTTACGTAATATATTTTACACGCCCCCTTTAGCATATTTGAATTTATATACTATTATGATGACCTATATGCTTGTTACTCATACTTCGAGTTTCAAAGGATAGAAGCTAAACAAATTGAAAAAGCTTACAAAACTGTAATGTTGTTGTCATGTTTTCCGATAGTTAAAAATAATCACTCTCTTTTATACTACAAATAAGTTACATAAAATAAGGGGGTAAAAAGATGGATGAAGTAATTGGAGAAGTAGTGGCAGGTATTTGTGAATTTGTAGTTGAAGTAACGGCAGATGCTATTGGGAATTTAGTTTCCGGAAATGATGAGGAAAAAGAGACATTATAATCGTTTGTAAAAGTATAAAGATGATCAAAATATAAAGGCTGATTTCTAAAAGGGAGTCAGCTTTTTTATTTTTTACATTATATTAATTTTATTTGAATATTCATTTGTTATTATGTTTGTGAAACTCATAAAGGAGGTGAATAAATAATGATGTCGAATTTAGGGTCTGATTTATCTGATTCTCGTTTGATTGTGGCGAATGTGGAGGAAAAGGAATATCACTTTATTGTTCGTGAACATCCAATTGTAGGGAAAATTATATCGCTATTGGAAAATGGAAAAGAATACGGTTTGATAGATAAACAAATCGCTAATAAAGATAAATTTATTAAATCGGAGCTTACTAAATTAGATTATTTTAATGTAGATGTTCTATTTCATACACCTGGATGGATATGGATTGGCATGGATCAATTTGGTTTACATGCTCGTGAGGCTACTTATAACGAAGTAGACGTTATTATAAAGTTGAAAGAGAATTTATATTATATAGATGTATATAAAAAAGTAAAAATGTAATAGATAGTAAGTGAGGTTAGGGGACAAGTTCCCGTAGCCTTTTTTGGTTTAATAATAAAAACGTAAAATCTATATTATGTTGATGATAGGGCAGCATGATAAGAAGTGAGCTGAAAAGAGGATTTGAAAATACATAAAGAGAATTTTAATTATTACATGAACTCTATATGTAAATAACAATAGAAAGAAGATGATAAAATGAGTAAAGAAGAGCTTGTGAAACAGCAGTTTGGTAATAATGCGGAAAAGTATGTGAAAAGTAAAATTCATGCTAAAGGACCGGATTTACAATATGTAGTTCAACAAGTTGAGTCTCGTCATAATAATCGTCTTCTTGACATTGCTACAGGCGGTGGGCATGTTGCGAATGTATTAGCTCCATTGTTTCAAGAAGTAGTCGCTTTAGACTTAACAGAAAAAATGTTAGAGAGTGCGAAAAATTTTATTATAAGTAATGGACATGAAAATGTATCTTTTGTCGCTGGAAACGCTGAAAGTTTACCATTTACAGATAGTTCTTTTGATACGATTACGTGCCGAATTGCAGCACATCATTTTATGAATCCATCTCAGTTTATATATGAAGTAAATCGTACGTTAGAAGATAATGGATTGTTTATTTTAATAGATAATGTTTCACCGGAAAATAATGAATTTGATACATTTTATAATTTTATAGAAAAAAAGAGGGATCCGAGTCATGAACGGGCGCTGAAAAAAACAGAATGGATTACCTTGTTAGAAAAAAACGGTTTGCAAATGCAGTCATGTCTTACTTTTGACAAGAAATTTGAATTTGACTGGTGGTGCGATATGATGAATGTACCTTTGCAGAAACGCGTGAAGTTAACAGAATGTATGATGAAAACATCAGATGAAATGCAAGAATTCTTTAACATTGAATATGAAAATAATAAAATTATATCGTTTTATACTGAAATGGCACTGTTTGTATGTAAAAAAAGTGCGACATTAAAAAGATAAATTTCTTGCAGTCTTTTCAAAGTACGTTATACTTAGTACAGAGAAAATGAGAATTGAGGAAATGTAATAATGATTCGCGTACGTATTGAAGGAACTGAAGAAGAAATGCTTGAATTTATGGAGAACATGCCGGATATTCCTGGATTTGAAAAAACACATATGAGAGAACCGAGAAAAGGAAATAATCCAAAATACGATTCAAGTAAAAGTGTACTAGCATATTTATCTTATAAAAAGATTGAAGTCGCCAATAAATAGGCGGCTTTTTTAGTTTGCACCGTTTCACAGCCTTGTCTTTTTCACATAATAATAATAGTAGATTATGCTGAAGAGGGGTGAGGATAGTTAATAAGAAAATCATCTTTTTTGGAGACTTTGGTATTGACGATGCGGTGGCCTTAATTTATGCAAATAAAACATGTAAATTAGATATTATAGGTATTGTTGCTGAATATGGGAATGTATCGCGAGAAATTGTAACGGAAAATGTGTATTTTCTAGAAAGATACTATGCTACAGAAGTAAAAATCATTGAAGGTGCAGCAAGACCGATGACGGCTGAAGAGCCTTTGTTCTTTCCTGAAATTCATGGGGATCACGGTTTAGGACCAATTATTCCACCTGATATGAGGATTTGTAAACGGGAAAATTTTTGTGAATTAATTAAATTAATTGAACCTTGTCCAGAAGATATTATTATCGTAGCGACAGGACGATTAACAACATTGGCAACGTTATTTTTATTATATCCAAATGTAATGGATAAGGTATGTTCGTATTATGTTATGGGCGGTGCTTTTTTATTTCCTGGTAACGTTACTCCTGTATCAGAAGCTAATTTTTATGGAGATCCAATCGCCGCAAATATTGTGATGAAGTACGCAAAGAATGCGACTATTTATCCGTTAAACGTAACGCAAGGAGCCCTCATTACGCCTGAAATGGTGGATATTATTAATAAAGAAGGAACAGGACAGGCGAAGCTAATTAAACCGATGATTGATTTTTATTATGAAAACTTTTATAAAAAAGAATACCCGGGTATTGCTGGAAGTCCGATTCACGATTTACTTCCGTTCATTTCTTTTATTAATGATGATATTTTTGAATATAAAAAATCTGCAGTTTGGATTAGTACGACAAATGACGTAACAAGAGGACAAAGTGTGGCAGACTTTAGAAAAATAGCTGAACCGACAACGTTTGATAATAGACCTATTCAAAAAATTGCAGTTGGTTTTAACTATTCAGCTTTTAAAGAAGAGTTTATGCGGACCATATTGAAGCCTGATTGTCCCTAATATATGAAATATGAAATGTATCAACCGCAAGTCAAAAACTGGTCGTTCATTATTTTGAAATAATCTAATAGTTGATCTGTATGAATAACTAATGAAAAATGTAACATAACTAATGGTAAGCAATTGTTTCTAATTATATTTTGATTGGTAAAATATAAAGGAGGTTATCATATGATTTGGTCTTTAATCGTTGGTGGTTTATTAGGATGGTTTGCAAGCTTAATTACTGGAAAGGACGTACCAGGTGGCGTAATTGGTAATATTATTGCTGGTATTATCGGTTCTTGGATTGGTTCGAAATTACTTGGTAGTTTTGGTCCAGTCATTGGCGGATATGCAATTATTCCAGCTTTAATCGGTGCGATCGTTTTGATTTTCATCGTAAGCTTCTTATTACGAGCAATGCGAAAATGAATGTAAGGACTGTTTACATTTGTAAGCAGTCCTTTTTATATGTTATGCTAGTATTATACAATCAGGAGGTGTCAGCATTGAAAACATTTACAGTAAATTTCCATCAAGAAGATAATGCTAAAGCGACAACAGTACATAAATTAAGTGAAGAGGACTTCAACAAAGCAACAGAAAAAGGCACTCGTCATCTATTTGATTTAGATACAAACGTTGGGTTCTTCGTATTCTTTGACGCAGAAGATGCAGAAGGAAATGATCAATACTTAATGTTACAATACGAAGGCGATCATGAAGAGCCAACTGCGTGCTACGGATTTGATTTAAAACTATACTATCAATTTTTAGCACTGTACTTAAATGATCTTGAGTTCCAAGGTGAAACAGATGAAGAAGAGGAAGAATATGGTCCAATTCATCATTTAGCTCACTTACTTTACCATATTGTAGAAGATGGTAAGTCAATCGAAGTGTAAAAATACATATGTAAAGCTGTCCTTTTTGGACAGCTTTTTTATATGACATAGATTTTGTGTACTATGAGCTAAATAAATCAATAATAGAAATTTACTTATTAAATAGCATTATTTATTACTTTCATGTTTCATTTGTAAAACATCTGTTATAATGACTTTAATTAAATTTATGGAGGCTAATTCTATGCTTGTAGATGTAAAAGCTTTTATTAAAGCTGTAGGTTTAACATGCATTTCATCATTAAGTGGAGATAATACATTTGCTAATAATTTTGAAACTGTAAAAAGCATTGTTGTTACATCCTTTAAAAAGTTAAGATTCACCATTTAATTTCAGTTAAACCAGTAGGAGAAGAATAATCACTTCCTGCTGGTTTTTTTCTGTTTCAAGGAGCTGTTGTGGCAATATATTTTAAGTTAAAGATAGAGGATATAATTACCGAGAAGAGAAGGTGTATATAAGGAGATGAATACGATGATTAACAATATAATCCCAAGCTTTTTGAAACTTTTGGAGAGCGGTGATATAGGATTACATAACTTGAATAAATATTATGAAAGGCACACAGAAGTATTTAAAGAATACTTTACATTTCACTGTCCTAAGACGGAAGAACGTCTTTGTAGTGCGATTGAAAAGTATCCAGAAAAAATAGAAGATATACATATTGTTTCGGAAAATTTACCACGAATTATTCAAGAGATTAATGTGAACTATTACATTCAATTTGGCTTCGACGTAGAATTAACATTTTATATATTTGTTGGAGCTTTTGGCTCTAATGCATTTGTAGAAAGGGAAATCATTGGAGACATATTTTTTGCGGCAGAAAAATTATCTCCAGATTTAAATCACCTTCGTGTAATTGTCGCTCACGAAATAGGACATATATATCATCATGTTATGTTACAAAATGATGGAATGGACTGGGGGGAAGCCGAGTGGACCGATGCGACGGTTAATTTGTATCGTGAAGGTGTCGCGACATATTTATCAAAGCAAATTTTGAAAGGCTTAAATGAATCAGTGTATTACTCATATGACAATGAGGGTGAACGTTGGTTACAATATTGTATAGAAAATGAAGAACATATAAAGAAACGTTTTTTGGAAGATTATATAGAAGGATGGACGCTTGATAAAGAGAAAGAGTGGTTCCGATTATCTGGCGGACAATATTTTGGATATAACCGACTTGGTTATTTTTTAGGAACAGCTTTTGTAGAATATGTTGTGCAAGCATTGGGTGAGAGTGAAGCATTTACTTTTTGGAACAAACACAATTTGAAAAGTAGTGTAATGGATTGGTTATCGAAATGAATAAGATTATTATAAGGGGCTGAAATGTATGAAATTGTATGTAAAGATAGCTATGTTATTTCTTACTTTTACATGCATATTTGCATTAGCAGCATGTAAAAGGACAGATGAAAAAAAGGAAACAAACCCAACAGCGGAAAATAGTAAAAGCGAACAGAATAATTCTGCAGAAGAAAAGAAAGAACCTAATGTAAAATCAAATAATGAAGAATCAACAAAACCAAAGACAGATTCAAGCACGAAAGACACAGTAATGAATCAAAAATCAATTAACCACGTTAAAGAATTATTTGAACTAGCGAAAGAAGGGAAAGTACCTAACGTTCCGTTCGCAGCACATACAGGAGATATTGAAGAAATAGAAAAAGCTTGGGGGAAAGCAGATAAAACGGAACAAGCAGGTAACGGGATGTACGCAACTTTTACAAATAAAAATGTTTCTTTCGGTTTTAATAAAGGATCACAAGTTTTTGATGTACGCTCCTATCATGCAGAGCTAAAATCAATTACATTACAAGAAATAGAGAAAGTATTAGGAAAACCAGCTTCAGTTAAAGTAAATGGGGAAGACAAAATATATGTATATAAAGTAAACAATCAGTTTGAGTTGAAATTCATTATTCCAAAATCGACAGGTAAGGTAAATCATATTTCGGTATTTTCGCCAGAAGATAGTATTAATAAAATGGCAGGGTAATAAAAAAGGATGTCACAAAAGTCTCGAGACTTTTGTGACATTCTTCTTTTTTGTAAAGAAAGCATCTTATAAAATATGATGAGTATGCTCTGAAACGTCTTTATTTATTTTATTACGTTCTATACTATGAATAAACAGTACTTGTATAATGCCTCCGGCTATTAAGAAACAAGCGCAAATATAAAATAGCATGCTACCATTTAGTTTACTTAATAAAACCGCACCAAGTACAGGGCCGCACGTCCGAGCAATATCCCAATGTAACCCGTAAATTGAAAAATACAATCCACGTTTATCTGTAGGAGCGATTTCTGAAACGAATCGAAGTAAATGGTTTAAAGCAATACTTTCCCCAATGACTAAAAAGAGTAATGTGAAAAATAGTGACGAGATTGTTGCTGAAAACCCGTAGCCAATTGCAGCTATTGTAAAGCAGGTGTAAGAAATGAGTATAATTTTCGTCATGGAAAATCGTTCAGACCATTTTACAAGAAAAATTTGCAGAATGATTTCCATAATAGCTTTGCATGTTGAAATAAAGGCGAGCATGAATACGAAATCTGGAAATATTTCTTTAGCGAAAATGCGATAATTTGTCTCAGTTTGCGCATAAAAAAAGCTAATAGGAAGCGTAGTGATCATAAGTCCTAAAACGGCGTAATGTTTGCGTACAAATTGTTTTGGAGATGATAATTCAAGTTTTTGCTTTGGCGTTGTAAGTACTGGAGCAGTTTCTGGAAGCTGCGTCCAAACAACGACTGCATATATCATAAGTGTAATGCTTTGCATTATAAATAAATATTCAGGGTGCGTACGATAAAAGATAGCACCAATTATTGGACCAATTACGGAACCAATTGCAGCCATCGTATGCAAAAGAGCAAAAATTTCTGCTTGCTGTTTTTGTTTTGTTAAATCAGCAATTTGTGCACGTTGAGCGGGAATATATAAGGAACGGCCCACCCCATTTATGACGTATAACAATGCAAATATAAAAACAGATTGAGCAAAAATGAAGCTTCCGATTGCAACGCCTTGCAGTAGTAAACCGAGTAACATAATTTTCTTTCGCCCATATTTATCAGTTACTCCTCCAGCAATAAGTGTAAATACAATGTCTGAGAGCGGTTGTAGTCCAAAAATGAGCATAGTTAGTATTATATTACCGTTTAACATTTTATTTACGTAAATAATCATAATGAGAGCTAACATAGATTCAGTCGTTCGGGTTAATAATTCGCCGCACAGTCTAATAATAATGTGTTTATTATAACGTAGTATGAGATTGTTCAATATTAATTCCTCCTTTCTATATTGAAATGATAAGATGAAAGGAGAGGTGGAAAAAGGGTAGAAACAAAAGGGGTTATTTTTCACCTTTTAGGGGGAGTATGATGTTTATTTTAAATCAATATATTGAACTATGGTGTGCCTATGGTAAAGGTAGAAGAGAAGGAGAGCAATTAGAAGTAACAGTACAAATGATAGCAGAAACATTATTTTGTACGGAGCGTAATAGTAAATTAATTATAAAAAAATTAGAAGAGTTACATTGGATTACTTGGTTTCCAGGTCGCGGGAGAGGGAATCGTTCTAAATTAATCTTTCAAAAGCAACCAATTCCACTAATTTTAGAAAGAGGAAAAGAACTAACGAAAAAAGGAGATGTGAAAAGTGGAATCTCATTTGTAGAACGCTACAGCTCACAATTTCCATCAGTAAAGAAAGAGTATAAAGCTTGGGTAGATTCCATATTTGGTCATCAAATAGAAAGGACACCTGAAGGAAGAAAAGACGTACTTCGTTTGCAAGTACAGATGAACCTGGACATCGCTTTAGATCCAGTTTACGCAACAATGCGCTCAGAATGTCATATGGTTAAACATATTTTTGATACACTTGTATTTGTAAATGAGGAAACAAATTGTATAGAGCAAAGACTTGCTTTTCACTGGAAATATAATGATGCTGAAAAGATTTGGACATTTTATTTAAGAAAAAGCGTTTATCTTCATAATGGAAAACGACTTACTGCACATCATGTTATACAATCATTGAATCGATTTATGAAAGCAGAAAACAACCCACACGCATGGATGTTACAACATGTTGAAAGTGTCCGTGCAGTGGATGAATTTGTTGTTGAAATTCAATTACATACGGAAAATAGGATGTTTTTACATATGCTAAGCGCAGAACAGTGTTCTATCGTACATGAAGATGAAACAGGAAGCTTCATTGGTACAGGTCCTTTTATATTACGTGAGAAGAATGCACAGTTATTTGTATTAGAAGTGCATGATTTATATTATCGTGAAAGACCTTTTCTTGACCGAATTGAATTAATGAATGTAGAGCAAAATGTAAATACGTATGATGTATTAGTAAAGGCGCAGTATAAAGATAAAGAAAATCCTAATAGAGAGTTGTCTCGGCTTGAATCGAACGTAACATATGTAACATGCAATCTTATAAAAGAAGGACCAATGCAAGATGAGTTGTTTCGAAGGGCGCTATATAAAATTATTCATGGCGATAAAATTGTTCAAGAGCTCGGCGGTGAACGTGGAGAAGTGGCAAAGAAATTAATATTAGCAAATGAAAGCATAGTAGAGATTGAAGAAGATATAGCTTGTTTAATGAAAAGGAGTACGTATCATAGTGAAGTGTTACAACTCTACACATTTACAGGACGAGATCACGTTGAAGATGCACAATGGATACAAAAAGAGTGTGCGAAGTACGGGATTCGTGTAGAAACTAATTTTCTTGAAATAGAAGAGTTATTGGAAATAAGTACAATACAAAAGGCTGATATGATGCATGATAGTGCAACTATTAGTGAACGTATTGAAGATAGTCTGCTATATATGTTTCTTACAAAAAATAGCTTTATTCATGGGCAAAGCTGCATGAACTTTCATAAAACGTTGTCCCCGTATTTTAAACAAGAACGAGTAGAAAAAAGAGTTACATTATTACGCGATATTGAGAACACTTTGTTACGTCAAATTCATATTATTCCTTTATACCGCAACAAACAACAAGTAACTTCTCACGAAAAAGTACAAAATATAATGATTAATTCACAAGGGTGGATTGATTTTTATGAAATATGGTTTACATGTTGATATATAAGGGTTTTTACGCATTTTATAGGATGCGTGAGAACTCTTTTTTTGTGTGAAATAGGGTTGTTTTACACATTGTTACGTTACTTGTGATAAAAGTCTATTTACAACGTAACAGTGTTATGTTACATTGTTATCAGGAAGGAGTGTTATACAGTTGAGTACAGATTTAATTTCAAAAAAAGATTTATTAGAACTAACCGGTATTTCATACGGACAGTTATATAGGTGGAAAAGAAAAAATTTAATACCGGAAGATTGGTTTGTACGGAAGTCAACATTCACGGGTCAAGAGACATTTTTTCCGAAAGAAAAGATATTAGAGCGTATTGATAAAATCCAAACGATGAAAGAAGATTTATCTCTTGATGAACTAGCGAATATGTTTTCACCGAGTGTAAGAGAAATCCTTTTAACAAAGGAAGACGTTTTACGTAAAGGGATTGCATCAGAGCCAGTATTACAATTCTTCATAGAACAAACGAATAAAACAACAGAGTTTCAATTTGTAGATATTCTTTATGTGTATATGTTAGAAGAATTACTACAATCGGGAGAGATTAGTTTAGAAGAAGGAAAAATGGTCCTGCAAGTTTTACGTGAAAATTATGAAGCGATTAAGCATAAAACTTGTGATTTAATCATCGTTCGAAAGTTAGGGATTTCTACATGTTTCTTAGTTTCAAACGTGGAGGATTTAATTTTTGAAAAAGGAACCAAAATTGTTTTACGCGAAGCAATTATGAAATATACCGAAGCATTAAAAACGAAACTGTTGTAGTGGAGGAGAAAGTATGCGTACAGATAATTTGATTATAAATGGTTACGGTTCATCGAATGGCGGCGAGTTTCATAAAGTGCAATTAAATGGAAAAGGGACTGTTACTGGAAATATTGAATGTGACCAGTTTGAATGTAACGGTTACGGTGCTGTTACTGGAAATTTGAAAAGTAGCAATGCAAGAATTAGTGGATCGGGTAAAGTCGATGGCACAGTTCATGCAGAAACGATGCGAATTGATGGGAAAGCAACAATTACGCAAGATGTGAAGGCAAACAGTTTAAAAATTGCAGGAAAAGGTACGATTGGTGGAAATGTCACTGGTGAAGAATTTAAAGTCAATGGTCAAGCAACGATTGATGGTAATTGCGAAGTGGATACTTTTTCTTCAGAAGGACAATTTACAATTGGCGGATTATTAAGCGCCGATGAAATAAATATTAATATTCACGGTACATGTCGAGCGAAAGAAATTGGTGGTCAAACGATTAAAGTGAAACATAGACTAAGTACTTTTAGTAGACTGTTTAAATCAGTATTTGGTATGCAGTTAGAGGCTGAATTATTAGAAGGTGACAATATTGATATTGATTATGCTCACATAAGAACGGTAAGAGGAAACAATGTGACAGTAGGAGCGAACTGTGAGATTGAACTCATTGAATATACGGGTGTTCTTACTGTCGATAAAAGCGCAAATGTAAAAGAAATTAAGCAGGTCTAATGGGAGGGGAAAAGTAATATGGAGCATCAACATAGTCTTACTGTCAATGGTTCTGGTAGTTCAGCAGGCGGGGATTATAACAAAGTGAAGATACGCGGCGAAGGAACAATTTCTAATGATATGAGTTGTAATGAATTTAAAACGTACGGAACGAGTGATGTACAAGG
>NZ_JAKUFT010000072.1:0-23997 GCF_022663605.1 Bacillus cereus group sp. BfR-BA-01379 | reverse complement strand
TCCTAGAGAGAGACCCAAATGGGTCTCTTTTTTTATTCAAATAGCACTTCTCCTTTAACATCATAAAACAAAATTGGAAATCCTTCTCAAAAAGTGAGATAATTAATACTATAGAATCGTTCACACATATAAAAGTAAAAAACATAGGGGGACGACACATGCCAAGAATGGGGAACACTTTTTTAACAATTCAAGAACTAGAGAAGAAAAAAGAATATTTATTAGACCTGTCATCTGTTATACCAACATGGAATGCGAGCTATCAATTTTTATTTAAAGAAATCCAGCAAGAATTATTGAGTAAAGTAAATGAAAAAATCGAACAACATCAATTCATTTTAAATATATGTGCAGATCAACAGGTAGGGGCATAATGTATTACATACAATTGTAGTATAAAAAAAGAGACCTCAATCGGTCTCTTTTTTATTTTAAGATAGCCAATCTAATTTTTTAATCCCTAACTTATCAACTGGTAAACGAAGTGAGCCATAAAAGTGCTTCATAAATTGCTCAGAGCGGTTCACATCGTGTAAAATGGCTTCTAAGCGATCTCTATATATGCTTTTTTGTTCTTCGTTTCCAGTTTGGTAATATCGTTCGACTGTTTCAAAGTAGTGAAGTGGGAACAGGAGCCTTGCAAATAATAAGCGCCAACCAAATGAGGATAGCGAATAATTTCGTTCATAGTCTGTAACAAATTGAACGATTGTTTGCTCCCAGTCTTTCTTTTTTTCTATCATCATATAGCGGATTAATTCTGCCATATCTCGAGTTGGGTGATCATACACCCAGTCAAAAGGAAGTTTGAGGCGCTTCGTTTGATGCCATAATAAGGGTGTGAATCGTTCTTGGCAAATTGTTGCCGCATCAGTCATTTGCGGCGTATCATCCATCTCTGTATCGACAACATACTGGATCGCATTTTCTGCAACTCCTAAGTAATACGGGAAGGATTCAATAAACAATTGATCGAATACGTCTGTAGGGTGGTTCATCACTTGTGATTGCCAAAACTTTTCTAATTGATCGAGCCTTTTTTCCCATAACGCTTTCCATTCACCAATGCGGCTTAATTGCTCGATTTCTTCTGGAAAGAATGCTCCTCGTTTATGGAATATAGAAAGCTCACTTCCTAATGATGTAGCATGTCGTTCTAACGCACGCATACCTTTTAATAAGCAGTAATTTTGTTCTTCTATCTCACTTACATAGTAGCCGTGTATAGTCGGAACGAAAGTCGCTACAGTTATATCCCCTTGCTGGTTCATATAGTCACTGAGCTTTTTCATCTCTACAAGTACTTCTTCCTCCATATCTCCAATTGGAACAAGTACATAAATTTTGTTGCGAATCCAAAAGCTTTTATAGGGGCCAAGGGGGATTAATTCTTTAACATGCATGTGATAATGCTCATAAATATGATGAATCATCGCAGTCGCCACCTATGGTTTTTCTTTATATATATGAGCTTGTGCTCGCCTTTCATTCCTATGCACATGATAAAGCAACGAAACGTATACAAATACTAAAAAGAAAAAAAGGTGATAAACATGAAAGAATCAAATCAACTACAAGAAAGAGCATTGCAACTATTACAAGAGCGCGGTGTAACAATTGACGATATTGCTGAGCTTGTTCATTTTCTCCAAAAAAAATATCATCCAAATTTAGAGATGTCAGAATGCCGTTATAACGTTGAGCGTGTATTATCAAAACGTGAAGTACAAAACGCACTAATTACTGGTATCGAACTCGATGTTCTTGCTGAAAAAGGAATGTTAAGTGAGCCGTTACAAGATATCGTAAAACGTGATGAAGGCTTATACGGAATTGATGAAGTGATCGCACTTTCTATCGTTAATGTGTACGGCTCTATCGGTTTCACGAACTTTGGATATATCGATAAATTAAAACCTGGTATTTTAGAATACTTAAATGATAAATCAACTGGAAAGGTGCACACATTCCTTGATGATATCGTTGGCGGAATCGCTGCCGCTGCTTCAAGCCGTTTAGCGCACCGAGCTGATCATTCGGAGTAAAATACGAGAGACCGTCAGTTTCATACTGACGGTCTTTCATATTCCATAATCATAAATTCTCTTCCGCGACTCAAAAAAATAGGACCTTGCTGAAAACCTATGTTTTTATATAGCGTAATCGCTCTTGTATTAAATGTCGCTACACTAAGTCGAAACGTCTTCGGCTTATATTCTTTCGCTGCAAAGGCTACCCCAGCTTGAAAAAACAGATTTCCCAGCCCTTTCCCTGTTAACGCTGGCTTCATGCCAAGTCCGATATCAATTACATCTTCTCCACCATATAAATGAGCATCTCTTCCCTCTGGCACTTGTGCATTTTCCCCAAAACAAAAATAGCCGATAAACTCTCCCTTATCGTCACAACAGCCATAATACGTCCCATCTAATAATTCTTCTATTACTTCTTCCTCACCTGAAAAACTATACAAATCATAAGGTTCCTCATACGCCCACGTATTTATCTCATTTGCTTCTTCTACCGTTAACTTATATATATCCATCCTTCTCTCCCCTTATCAAATATTCTATATATACTCATTCATTTTTCACACCTCATTTCCCTCCAATCGAAATATGCATAATTGCATACGCACACCTATGAAACAAATGGTACAATTTTATTTGAATCGCTGTTGCTACACTTCTTGATCAAAGAAAAGGCGTTAAAACGGATATTAGCGCCTTATCAAACTCAAGCAATTGGCACATTTTGTCATCATGTAAGACACTCGAAAGAGTGTCTTTTTTTTTATATCTCACGAGGACTTACTCATTTCAACATATAAACACATAAAATAATGTAACTCTTTACATGCATGAATCCTTTCCTCAAAGTTTTGAAGCAGATTCAAAATAAAAAAGCACTCTTGGCTAGAGTGCTTTTTACTTTCAAATAAGGAGGTTCCATAGTATGGATAGTACTCTCGTATTTAACTTCGGCATTGGGATTGTTATCATTTTATTTGTTTTCTTTGTTCTTTGTATGAGCGGGGTATAGAAAGACGATTTTAGCCGTCTTTTTATACATACATATGTATCATTTGACTTCTACAAAAGAAGTAACCATAATAGTTACATAATTAGAAAACTATTCACATATCCACAAATAGGAGGAAGAACAATGAAACATGTAATCGTTTATGGACACCCAAATACAGAAAGCTTCAACCATGCGATTTTAGAAACGGTAAAAAGTGAATTAGAAGAAAAAGGTCATGAAGTACGCGTTCGCGATCTATACGAATTAAATTTCAATCCAGTATTAGACGCTTCCGATTTCATCTCATTTTCTCAAGGAAACACACCAGAAGATATTAAAGAAGAGCAAGAGCATATCTCTTGGGCTGATAGCATTACATTTATTTATCCAGTTTGGTGGGCGGGACTTCCTGCTATTTTAAAAGGATACGTTGACCGTGTATTTAGCCACGGCTTCGCTTATGCTTACGGTGAAAATGGTATTGAAAAGTTATTAAGCAGTAAAAAAGGCTTATTATTATCTACAATGGGAAATACGAAAGAGGCATACACAGCAGGCGGTATGTTTGAAGCAATGAAGAAAACATCGGATGTTGGTATTTTTGAATTTACGGGCATTAAAACAATTGAACATTCATTCTATACAAGTGTTCCTTCTGTGGATGATAATGTGCGTAAACAATATCTTGAAGAAGTAAAAGCAGTAGTAAATCGTGCGTTTTAAATACAATGATAGCGGCGATTTTTAAGTTATCTCGACGCTATCCACAACTGAATAAAAAAAGCTGTTCCACAGTTCGGAACAGCTTTTTTTCATTACATCTTCTCAATCCACTCCGTCAAGTTATGCACAACTTGCGTTGGTTGTACTTCATATTCTGTTAACTTCTCCACAGTTGTGACTCCAGTGTGGACAAGAAGCGTATGCATGCCAGCATTTACTCCCGCCAAAATGTCTGTATCGTAGTTATCCCCAACCATTAATGCTTCATCTTTTCCCACACCAAGCACTTTTAATGCTTGTTCCATAATGATTGATTCTGGTTTTCCGATAAAGATTGGATCCACACCTGTTGATACTGCTACAACTGATGTTAATGAACCGTTACCTGGTAATAATCCGCGCTCAGTCGGAATGGCAATGTCTCCATTTGTAGAAATAAATGTTGCGCCGTTACGTACAGCAAGACAAGCTTTTGCTAATTTTTCATATGTGATGTCACGATCTAAACCGACAACAACGAAATCAGGGTTTTCATCCACAAGTTCAAATCCTTTTTCCACAAGCGCATCATGTAAGCCCTCTTCACCAATCATATATACAGTTGCGTCTTGTTTACGTTCATAAATGAAGTTCGCAGTCGCCATACTCGTTGTGAATACTTGCTCTGCTTTCGCTGGAATATCGAAACGAACAAGTTTTTCTGCCACTTGTTCTGGTTTACGCGTTGAGTTATTCGTAACGAATAAATAAGGAATGCCGCGCTCTCCTAATGCTTTTACAAAGTCGCTCGCTTCTTCAATTTGTTCTTCTCCACGATACATCGTACCGTCTAAGTCAATTAAGTAACCTTTATACATCATTATGTCTCTCCTTCTATGCTAACGTTCTCACCTATCATACCACTCTTATATTACCCGCTTTTTCCAAAGAAAAAAACGCTTTACCTTAAAGCGCCCCATAACGTTCATTTTTTCTCTTTTACTTGGTAAGAACAACTACAATCGCCCTCACACATGTTTGCTAACGTCTTTACATCTGCTCCTGCAAATAAACGATTATACATCTCTTTTTCATCTTCACATACTTGCGGGAATCTCTCTGCGATTTCCTTTAACGGACAATTTTGTTTTTCAATTATGAAAGAGTTTTCTCCATCTCTCTTTATTTGAACCATATAACCATTTTTCTCTTGCATAGCTGCTATCTCTTGCACTTTATATGCTAAATTCTTTTGATTACTCACTCGCTTTTGCAACTGCTCTTCCATTCTCTTCGTTCTCTCTTTTAAAACGTGACGAAGTATTTTTTCATCACCCATCCGAGCTAAATCTTCTAGCATATCAATAGCAAATTGCTTATACTCCTTCGGGAATGTATCTTCTCCCTTTTCGCTTAATCCATACAAATAAGTTGGTCTTCCGACATGTTGTCTTACCATCTTGGAATAAATGAGACCATCTTTCTCAAGATTACTTAAATGTCTTCGAATCGCCATTTCGGTAATCTCTAAAACGTCAGCTAGTTCTGCTACTGTGTGCTCTCCCTTTACTTTCAACAATTGGACAATTTCATCTTTCGTCGTACGTGCTTCCCCCATGCTTAACCCTTCTCCCTTTTCTTTCTCACATACAATATAAGATCCCCAAAAAGGTACCTTGGGGATCTTATAAGCATAATTATTCTGGTACAAATGCAGATACAGGTCCTAATTCCTTCTCTAAATAACTGCGAATATTTGCTGGGTATTTCTCTACCACGGCAATATGTTTTTGAATCGTCTTATATAATTCATCATGATTCATTTGAATATAATCTTGCGTAAGCATTTTTCGAAGAAGAATCACTTCTTTCATTCCTTGTCCTTCTTCTGCACTTATCACTCGCTCGTCCATCAAAATATCGATAATATCTTCATAACTTCCTGGATCGCGCATAATAAATCCATCAATCATCGCATTCCCTACATCTAATACACTATCAATAATTAGATGAGTTATACGTTCTAATGCGTAAAATTCAAACTCGGTTTCATATATCTTTTTCTCTTGAAATGTACTTGTTGCTCGTTCTAAACATACTAGCATTTGTTCTATTTTCTTTCTGTCTACAAAATACATGAATGTCACCTACCTGGAAATTAAAGCATTTACATTTTAATTGTAACGCTTTCTTCTGAAAAAATCGACAATTTTTCGAATTCACCTTTTCTCCGTTATTTGTTATAGTTATATTTGTATGATTTTTGAAATTGGAGGAATGGAATCTTGGAACGTGAACTCGCACTAGAAATTGTCCGTGTAACAGAAGCAGCAGCATTAGCATCCGCACAGTGGATGGGCCGCGGAAAGAAAAACGAAGCAGATGATGCAGCAACTACAGCAATGCGTGATATGTTTGATTCAGTAAACATGGCAGGTACAGTTGTAATCGGTGAAGGAGAACTTGATGAAGCACCGATGTTGTATATTGGTGAAGAACTAGGAACAGGTAACGGTCCAGAAGTAGACATCGCCGTTGACCCATTAGAAGGTACAAACATCGTTGCAAAAGGTCTTGCAAATGCAATGGCAGTTATCGCAATCGCTGATAAAGGAAACCTTCTTCATGCTCCTGATATGTACATGGAAAAAATCGCGGTTGGTCCAAAAGCAGCTGGTAAAATTAGCTTAGATGATCCAATTGAAAAAACAATTGAAATTGTAGCAGAAGCTAACAATAAAAAGATTCGCGATCTAACAGTTATCGTTCAAGAACGTGAACGTCATCAAGAAATTATTGACCGTGTTCGTGCAAAAGGTGCACGCGTAAAATTATTTGGTGATGGTGATGTTGGTGCGTCAATCGCAACAGCACTACCTGGAACAGGTATTGATTTATTCGTAGGTATTGGCGGAGCTCCAGAAGGTGTTATTTCTGCAGCAGCATTAAAATGCCTTGAAGGTGAAATGCAAGCTCGCTTAGTTCCAATGAACGAAGAAGAAGAAGCTCGTTGTCGTGAAATGGGATTAGAAGACCCTCGTCAACTTCTTATGTTAGATGACTTAGTATCTGGGGATGATGCAATCTTCTCAGCAACTGGTGTATCTGCTGGTGAGTTATTAGACGGTGTTAAATTCCTTGGCGGCGATTTAGCTGAAACATATTCTATCGTTATGCGTTACAAAACAAGAACGGTACGATTCATTAAAACGCATCACCATTTAGATCATAAACCACACTTAAACTTAGATATTTAATAAAGGAGCCATGTGTATGGAAGAACGTTTCTTTCTGTACGACGATACAGTCGCTACAAGAACTCGTTTCGTTAGCTTTATGGGAGAAAATGAGCGTCATGATTTAGCGCTTTTATACTCTGATCGTCATTACGGTAAAACAATTGTCCTTGATATGCAGCGCAATAGATTTGCAATCATCGGTCCTGACGATTTAAACGAACCAGG
This sequence comes from Bacillus cereus group sp. BfR-BA-01379, assembly GCF_022663605.1. NCBI lineage: Bacteria > Bacillati > Bacillota > Bacilli > Caryophanales > Bacillaceae > Bacillus > Bacillus cereus group sp. BfR-BA-01379. Next base: position 16,807 of record NZ_JAKUFT010000072.1, on the reverse strand, counting down.
CTACTTAGAGCATGCATTTTCTATGACTGAAGAAATTGCAGAAGAATTACGCTCATTTTTATTTGAACTTATATAATTTATCGTGAGCACCAGCTATGTTAGCTGGTGTTTTTTCGCTTTGAGTATTTTGAATTTTCAAACCAATATGTTATAATTAAGAATAAATCTATTTGGATAGAAAGGACGTTATCTACGTATGCCAACATTTACTTTGTAATGGACCAGCAATTGGATAGCATTACTCTCAAAAAAGCACCACGCTTTTTCAAGGGAGTAGTCTGCCCATTCCCATTACAAAGGAACGTAACGCATCTGTAGTATGATGTTTACGGAGGTTCCTAAGGGAACCTCCTTTTATTTTTGTCTATTTCTCATGTCTTCATACTACAAGACATCCAAATAGCTGTATTACGTTCCTTTACCAATCCTATAAGAGGTGAAGGAAAATGCAGAAAGTACAACTTTCTTGGAGTTTATATGAAAATGAGCAAAACACAATCGAAAAGTATTGTAAAAATTGCAGACGCAATACCCTATTTACTGACACGAATATTCGTAGGCATAACGCCAATGGAAAAAATATATACCGCTTTGCCATTTACAAATGTCCGAAAGATCATACGTGGAATCAAAAACTTCGTATTTATAAATCATTTACTGATCACGTTGAAACAGTCGACATGACGCAGCAAGATCAAACAGAAACAACTACTACCATTTCCATTACGCAACATAAAGAAAACGGCATAACTGAAATCACGATCGTATTAGATATCGTTTTCGGTTTACACCGAATCGATAAAGCCTTATCCACATATATTTCTGACTGGAGCCGTACACGCATTGTGGATAAAATTAAAAATGGGGATATTCAATTGAACGGGCAACAAATGAAACCAAACGCACTACTTTCTGAAGGCGATTCTATTTCAATTTGTTTGTGAGCAAGTAAAAAAACCTCTTACGATCGTAAGAGGTTTTTTTTATTTCTTCACTTTTCGTAATACGAAGTGTGCACAACCGAAGTTACAGTACTCGTATAAATACTCTGATAAAGTACTAATTTTCGTATCATATGTCGAACGTTGATTACTATCATCAAAGAAACCGCGCAATCTAAGTTGCTCATAACCCCAGTCCCCAACGATGTAATCATATTTATTTAAAATTTCTGCATAACGCTCTTTAAATGCTTCTTCACTAAAACCATCACGAAAGTTTTTAATTACTTCGTACTGAACATTATTAATGCTCACCGTAGCATGCATCTCTTGCTCTTGCTTTTGCTCCATCATTAACTTCCTCTCTAAGCATTCTTCTTTTTATCGTATCACAAAGCATACCAACCAACAATTTCAAATACAAAAAATTGAAAATTAGTGCATGCTATGGAGAAGGAGGTGATACATCGTGAAAAAACAAATTATACTCTCTCTCCTCACTCTTTCCTTATTTGCAGGCTGTCAATCAACGAATAAAGCCGAAATGGAACGTGAAGAAGGAAGTCGTGTTCTTGTTTCCAATAAAAACGACATGTATCATACGGAAAATACAAATACACGATTAACGAGAGTCGGTTATTCATCTAAACAAAAGCATGAAGTATCTAACAAACAAGTAGGAGCCATTAACCGTGAGAAAGTCGCTGAAATGATTACAAGCATGACAGTCAAACTTCCTGACGTTACAAACGCTGCTACGCTCGTTACCGATGATGAAGTATTTGTTGTATATCGTGCAAACACAACGGATCCAAAACTCGTAGCAGATCAAGTATATAAAGCTGCTTTGTCCATCGTCCCTCGCTATTATAAAGCATATGTATCAACAGACCAAAAGTTGATTTCTCAAATTCAAGGACTTCAATCTGGTGCTTTAAATGATACAGAATATACACAGAGCCTCGACATGCTAAAACGGGAAATGAGTAAAAATCCTCATTTGAATAATACGGGGGATCAGACTTTGAATGATATGATTAAAAAATAAAGAAGATGGAGAAAACCTCCACCTTCTTTATTTTTTACTATTTCTTACGATCCGCATAAACCTCCATCGCATCACACATAAACTGTGCTAATCCTTCGCCAAACTTATCAATATTTTTCGTGAAGCGCTCATCAGCGACGTACATTTGACCGAGTCCTTTAAAAGCATCTAATGAATATTCACCGAAGTTTTGCAAGTAATCGTACCATACTCCTATTGCTTCCTGTGCCTCTTTAGAATCTGGTGCGTCGTGTCTAAGCGCCGCTAAATTTCTGTAAATCGTATTGAACTCTTCTTGATTATCTTTTGACATACCTTTTGCATATTTGTTCGCTTTATCTACAGCTGCGTCTCCCCATCTTTCACGCGCTTCTTCTTCGTACGGATTATGGCTGAAATCGAAGCCTTCAAATTTCTCTTTGTTCGTCATTTCAATCTCTCCTTTTGTATGTTGAATTGTTTTATCAATCGTCGCAATCACTTTATCTAACCTGGCACGCTTTTCAATAAGCATTTTCTTATGAAGCTGTAGCGCTTCTTCTCGGTCAAATGATGGACTCATGATAATTTCTTTAATCTTCTTCAAAGGGAAGCCTAACTCTTTAAAAAATAAAATTTGCTGCAATGTCTCTAAATTTTCATTGGAATACAGACGATATCCAGACTCTGTCGTCTCTTCTGGGGTTAACAACCCAATTTCATCATAATGATGCAGTGTGCGCACACTAATTCCAACTAAATTAGCTACTTCTTTTACCTTCATTGTCATCTGTATCTCCCCCTTAATACATACGATAAAGTATGACGCAACGTTAGAGTCAATAAATACATTCATTTTTTGTTAAAAGTTTCATCTCCACTATATTTCATGCATAATAGATATGTACATATATTAGAAAGCGGTGAAAGTATGGTTTCAAGTACGGTAATTGCCAGTATCACAATTCAACTTGTGCTTTCGATTCTGGTACCTATTATTGCGTTTGTTTATTTTCGTAAAAAATATCATATTAATTGGAAAGTAGTCGGCGTTGGTGTTCTTATTTTTATTGGGTTTACCCAAATTCTCGAAACACCGTTCCACCTATTTATGCGTGGTAATCCGGCAATCGCTCCAATTTTAGAAAATCCATTTGTCTTTGCACTTTATGGCGGACTAACTGCTGGTGTTTTTGAAGAACTAGGTCGTTTCGTTGCCTTTTACTACTTATTGAAAAAATATCGTGAGTATACAGACGGTCTTGCATACGGAATTGGCCACGGCGGTATTGAATCGATTTTAGTTGGCGGATTTGCGGGGCTTCAAACTCTTACCTTCGCAACATCTATTAATAACGGTAGCTTCGCTCAAATGGTTGATCAATATCCACAGTTAATCCATATTAAGGACTTGTTAATAGAGCAACCTGCTTATTTATACTTATTTGGTAGCCTAGAAAGAATTATGGCATTAGTACTGCAAATCGCCTTTACAATGCTTGTCTTATACGCAGTAAAACAGAAGAAATATATCTTCCTTGTTTACGCTATATTATTCCACGCATTTGTAGACTTTTTCGCGGCGCTTTACCAAACACAAACAATCAATATCTTTGTTGCAGAAGGAATTACCCTTCTCTTTACAATTGGTGCTGTCATTCTTATTCGTAAAATGAAAGAAAAATTAATGAGTGTGCCAGCGTAAAAATAACCCACCAGTTGGTGGGTTATTTTTTATATGGCTTATCACAATGATTATAACTTTTTCCCTCTTGCAGCTTCCTCTTCGTTTCTGCATCTAAAACAATATACTTATGAAATTCGTCTGCTTCGTTTTGAGAAAAGGACGCGAAAAAATAAACTTGGCGATCAGGGTGAATAAAAGAATCTTGAAACACCACACTACTCCGACAACCCACAGCTGTTTTTTGTAGGAAAGAAAATTCTTCATCAGGCACTTCTTTAAATGAGATTTTTTTTCGAACGCTATATGCTGCATTTTTATATTCTTTATACACCTTTTCATCTAACTGTTCATAAAACACATCTTCACTCACAAACGATTTATTTCGGTTGCTTGGATAATTTAATTTTGTATTCGATTCTGCATATGTTGTGGACAAGTGTATTAAAAAACACAAACTGAATACGATACATATCAATTTTTTCATCATTGCACCTCAAATGTTAATTATCCACATTACTTTTCCACATATTAAAATCATTATGCCGTTTCCGATAAAGTGAAACTTTAATCAGTGGGGGTTTTCTTCATCCCCCACTGATTATTAGTTGAACCAATCGGACTTTTATGGGCAGTTGATCCCCCCTAACTTCTTTGCTTTCGCTGAATTTTGAGGTGGGGTCTTACTGCCCATTAAAGCGGGATAAAAAGGAATTTTTTCCACATTTGTCGAAGTATATAGCGTCAACTTGAAAGATGGGGATGAATTATGAAGAAATTAATTATAATACGACATTGTTCAGCAACTGGCCAAGAACGTGATGCCGAATTAACGATTGCAGGAAAAAACCAAGCCAGCACCCTTGCGACATTCCTCTTAGAAAACCAACTACAAATAGATCATATTATTTCAAGCCCATTTGTGCGAGCTATCGATTCTATTCGGCCCTATGCGCTCCAAGCTAACTTGTCTATCCAAGAAGATGAAAGATTAGCTGAACGCATACTAAGCGACGTTCCAATGGACGATTGGATGCAAAAACTAGAATCTACTTTTACAAATATAGATATTGCCTTTTCAGGCGGAGAGTCGACAAAACAAGCAACGGACCGTGCTATATCGCTTATCCAAGACGTTTTAAAATTAAACCATACTACAACACTACTCGTTACACATGGAAACTTACTTACGCTCATTTTAAAGCACTTTGATCATACGATTGGTTTTAATGAATGGAGAGCTCTAACGAATCCTGATATTTACGAAATTAAAATTGATGAACAATATGTCCTAAAACGATTATGGGAAGCACCGTCCGAGTAATATCTCTTTCCAACACATTCAGTTGACGCCACGAGAAGAAACTGTACTAACAATAGAAAGGGGTATCACTCCATATGTACGAAGATGTACTTGCTTTACTACATAAAACAAATGCTTCTTACGAAAAGTTTGAACACGAACCAGTACTCAATTATGAAACAGATCGTATCGTACGTGAAAGGCTTGGCTTACACGGCACTCCAAGTAAAAGCTTATTTTTAAAATCAAAGTCGGGAAATTATTACGTATTTTTTACGTTAGAGGGCACAAGACTCAACCGAGGAGAGATGAAAGAAATAACAGGAGAAAGCTTATCTCTCTGTTCTCCCGATGAGCTAAGAGAAGAAACTGGCTGTACGCCAGGATGTGTCGCTCCTTTCGGTTATTCACAGCATGTAACGCTTATTGTGGATTGTGCGATTTATACTTACGACAAAATTTTAATTACACCTGGTGTACCTGAATTTACAATTGAATTATCCACAGAGGAATTAAAGAAAATCTTATTAACATGCCCGAATACTGTTTTAGAATATAAACAAAAAGAGAGCCAATGATCGGCTCTCTTTTTTCATTATTTTGCTTCTGCTGTTTTTTCTTTTGCAGAACGAACCTGCTCGTCCGCATGGTAAGAAGAACGCACAAGTGGACCAGCTTCACAGTGGCTAAAGCCTTTGCTAAGTGCAATTTCTTTAAGCTCTGCAAATTCTGCTGGTGGGTAATATTTAAGAACTGGTAAATGCTTCTTAGATGGTTGTAGGTATTGTCCAAGAGTTAAAATATCCACATTGTTTGCACGTAAGTCATCCATTGCTTCAATTAAATCTTCTCTCGTTTCACCTAAGCCCACCATAATGCTCGATTTAGTTGGAATATCAGGCTGCATTTCTTTCGCTCGACGTAAAAACTCTAATGAACGGTCATATTTTGCTCTAGCGCGAACTCGGTTAGATAATCGACGTACTGTTTCAATGTTATGGTTTAAAATATCTGGTTTTGCATCCATTAACATTTTTAAGTTTTCTTCTACTCCACCCATATCAGATGGTAATACTTCGATTGACGTAAATGGATTTTTACGACGTACAGCACGTACTGTTTCAGCAAAAACAGCTGCTCCCCCGTCTTTTAAATCATCACGTGCAACCGCTGTTATAACAACGTGCTTTAAGCCCATTTGTACTACAGAATCTGCTACGCGTTCTGGCTCTTGTAAATCAAGCTCAGTTGGTAAGCCTGTTTTAACCGCACAAAAACGACAAGCACGTGTACAAACCGCACCTAAAATCATAAATGTTGCTGTTTTTCTTACAGCCCAGCATTCATGAATATTCGGACATTTTGCTTCTTCACAAACTGTATGAAGATTCTTAGAACGCATCATTTTCTTTAAGCCTGTATAGTTTTCATTCGTGTTTAACTTAATTTTCAACCATTCGGGCTTGCGCTTATATTCTGTTTGTTTTGTCATGGTTATCAACTCCGCACAATATGAAATAGTTTACCGTGTTCGCTTCTTTCAATGTAACATATCTATTCTAACGTATGAAAGCGATTTGCTCAAATGAAGATTCTAAGATTTTTTCCAATCGTTCCCTATAATGAAATACTCCGTATATCCCACACTAAAAAGAGTGATGTTGTGAAAGGAGTCTATTTCATGCTTCGAAAAATTTCTCTTTTGCTTTCGATTTGCTTTCTTCTCCACCAAAACATCGCTTACGGTGAAGATAATCAGCAAAGCATATACGAAAAGCGCATGGTACTATATAAAGAAACCGAGCAATCTTCAGGCATTCCGTGGTATTACTTAGCTGCAATGGATCAATATGAAAGAAATATACGGAGCGTAAGAAAAGATATTCCGAAAAAACCAGATGCCATCATTTCCCTTTATTTCAAACCCGAAATATGGGCTGGACCTGTTAATGGTAACGACACTCTCCCCCATACAATTTCTTTATTTGGCGGGATGGGTTTAGATGGTGACAAAGATGGATTTGCAAATGCAAATAACGACCGTGATCTTTTGCATACAGCAGCAACGATTTTAAAGAAACAAGGAACGTCCGAAGACCGTGTTCACATTATGCTTTGGGAGTATTATAGACGTGCGAAAACAGTTGAATTAATTACCGAATACGCCCAAATTTATAAACATTATGGACGTATTAATTTAGAAGGAAATGCTTTCCCACTTCCAATTCGTAGCGACCATAGCTACCGTAGTACTTTTGGCGCTGGAAGAAGTTTTGGTGGAAGAAGAGTTCATGAAGGAACCGATATTTTTGCAGGCTATGGCGTACCAGTAAGATCCACTTGCTATGGCATCATTGAAACAAAAGGCTGGAACCGCCTTGGTGGATGGCGTATCGGTATTCGCGACCTACACAACAATTACCATTATTACGCTCATTTAGGCGGATTCTCAAAAGAGATACAACTTGGACAAATTGTTGAACCCGGAAAAGTAATCGGATTTGTCGGTAGCACCGGTTATGGACCTCCCGGTACAGCGGGAAAATTTCCTCCTCACTTACATTTCGGCATGTATAAAGACAATGGCTATACAGAATGGGCTTTCGATCCATACATGCATTTAAGTCTTTGGGAGCGAAAAGAACGCGCGAATACAAAACGATAACCGTAGCAATATGCTACGGTTATTTTTTATATTTGGCTAACTATCCGTTTTCTTTTTATCAGGTACAATAACACTTCCGCTTCCGTAATACGTAGGCACTTCCCCTTGAACAATGCGCGTTGCAATCGGAACATCTTGTTTTACTTTTATTTCTTTCGTATGAAATGGAATAATCACTTGCAACGTGACTTCCATCTCCATAATAATTTGAATCGCTGTCGTATTGATCCCGTGCGGTTCAATTTTTTGTTTAATATCCGTATTCACATGACCAATCGTCGTGAAATCAATTGGAATATCAGGTCCTATATTTCCAAGAAGCGCATTATCCGTTACACGACCAAAAGGAACTGCCATCGTTGCTCCATTTTTTTCAGAAATACCTAGCCCCTTCAAATCACCTTGTTCTACTTGCTGTAAATATTTTTCTATGTATGTGGTCGTTGACGTTACGATTTCATTTACTTGCTTCGTATTTAAATTAATTGTGGATACTTTCCCGTTTTTATCATTTTGTACTTTCATTAATGAATCGACATCGAATCCTTCATTCATTCTATCTTTTACCGCCTTCGTCATAATCGCTGTCGCCATTTTATGCGTCTCTACTTCTCCATATTTAAGTAATGTCGGCTGAATGCTACTATTCACAATCCATAATCCTTGCACGAGTAATATAACAAAAAGAATAAACGACATAAGCAGTATGTACCGAAAGGAAATAGGTCCCCTTCGAAACCGCGAATTTTTCGAACGAAATATACTCATAAAAAAACCTCCTTCTTATATCATTTCTATGCAAGAAGGAGGGACGATATATGCTTATCTCATTTTTAATAATGCTTCTTTTCCGATTGTACCGGCCGTAATACCTAAAGCTTCGGCTTCAATCGTTACTGATTCTAGCGGTGCTTCAAGAAGTTGTTCAATCGTTCTTACACCAACCGCACGGCCAGCAATAATTCCTCGATCACCTAACTTCTCATTTAAAAGACCTACATCTAATGCACCGCACATAATATATCCTTTATCGCTCATTACAGCTAGCAAATTTGTCTTTGGAAGTTTGACGCTAACCGCAATAAACGTATAATTATCGATTATAATTGGCTCCACATTAACCATAGTTCACACTCCTCTCTTTCTTATCTGTATGACAAGAGAAAAATGAGTGTTACAAGTTAACTAGCCTATAGTTTGACGGAAGATGTATGAGTTATCAACACGTCTGTTAACACATCTCTAAGTAGTTCCGGCATATAATATTGTTTGTCAGAAAGTGTGGATAGCTCTGGGTATAAGTAGCCGAATGTAAACATATCAATCGTTCCTACTGTATATATGCGATCTAATTCCAGCGATTCCCCGTTAATCAATACATCTTCGAGTAAAATTTTATTCCCAGGAATCGTATCTGGAATAACTTCTACACCAGCGTAAATCATTTTCCCCATCACTTTCCCGCGAAATCCAAATCCTTTTACCTCAAGGTTCTCCATATTCGGACGGCGCGCTTTCAAAATAACTTCTCTTAACGTTTTTCCTGGCACTTTTAATAAACATGGATTAATGGGATGTGGACAAATTCTGTGAATATCTCCGCGCGTCACAACACCTTCATTTAATCCCTCTAATAGCACACCAGCGTTCACCATGCCGATTTCTGCACCACACCACGTTTTCAGCGCACTTGCTAACATGTGCGAAAATGATGTCTCCTGAAACCAATCGACCGGTAATGCTTCCTTTACATGAACGACAGGCTCGGCCATAATCTGTTTACTTTCTTCCTGCAGCAATTCAATTGTGGATAACGGTTTGCTATAAGCACCTAAACGTTCTGTCTTAATCGCTCTACCGTCTTTTTTCAACAGCTTCTTCGTCTCTTTATCCACAGTAAGCTGGACGTGCCCAACGTAACGTCCCCACTTTTCACAACAACAAAGTAACGTATTATTCATAAGAACGCCACGCTCAAATAAATGGTGCGTATGTGCCCCTAAAATAACATCTACATCATAATGCTCTGCCATATACTCATCCATGCTTTTTCCAAGATGAGAAAGGACAACTGTAACATGAGCCTCATCTCGCACTTCTTCTAAAATAGACTCTAAATGGATAAGCGGATCTTCAATATGCCAATCGAGCATTTGATAAAACTCTGGATAAGCTACCGTTAATCCGATAAAAGCAATCGTAATCCCGTCTGTCGTCGTATGTAATTTATAGGGCTTCGCCCACGCTGGACGTACCCCTTCTTTTTCAAATAAATTCGCAACGAGCACCTCAAATCCAGCATCATCATATAGACGATTCAAATGCTCCTTCGCTAACGTAATGCCTTCATTATTTCCGATCGTTACATAATCATATAACGCCTCATTTAAAAGCTTCGTATTCCCAAGGCCATTTGTCGCTTCCGAAATACTATGAAAACGATCCACATGATCACCGATATCAACCGTCAAAACAGTCTCTCCCGCTTCCTGTCTTCGCTTTTTCTCCCCTAGAACAAACCGAGAAATTTGCGGCCAATTTTCAAAATGACTATGTATATCGTTTGTATGATAAAGATGGATGATTGTTTCTTTATTTATATTCAGAGAAAAAACCTCCTCTCAGTTCCTTACTGCCATTTACGCTATGCGTACGCAATAATCCTGTAAATACTTTTCGTCTTTTCTTGCTATTTTACATTGTACTCGCATTGAGAGAAAAAGCAAAAGATTGCCCTTTTTGATAGGAAAACTTTTTCTAGTTTGTGTAAGGGTTTTAGGTGGAGGAGGTGTTTTTTTTGTGGTTGGGGTTCGGGAGGGGGATTTGTCAAAAAGTTTAACCGAGTTTTTTATGGTTATTTTTCTGAGTGGTTTAGCAAGCAATTTGGTGGATTCTCCAATCGGATTTGTCAGTATCTTTTCCTTACTTCCAGTCGTTCTCTTTTCATATAAAATGTTGCGGGGTATATGAAGAATTTCTTTTGTCTTACTTTGTCGATAAGTCGATATTCCTTGTCGAATCGTCGATATATTTGAAAAATCGCTGATATATTTAACTGAACACCCGCCTGGGTATCCGATCCTGAACTAACCTAAACTGAATCGACCCAAACACAACATAAAAAAGCGCCCTGCATAGCAGGGCGCTTCCACTTTATATATTATCCAGTTCCAGCGGCTAGAATGTTCGGTGGCTTCACTTCTTCCCCCTCACATTCTGAACGAGCCGCTTCCACTTTAAATATTAACCAATAGAACCTTCCATCTCAAACTTGATTAGGCGGTTCATTTCAACTGCGTATTCCATTGGAAGTTCGCGTGTGAATGGCTCGATGAAGCCCATTACGATCATTTCTGTAGCTTCTTGCTCAGAAATACCGCGGCTCATTAGGTAGAATAATTGTTCTTCTGATACTTTCGATACTTTTGCTTCGTGCTCAAGTGAAACGTAATCGTTTTTGATTTCGTTGTAAGGAATTGTATCAGATGTAGATTGGTTATCCATGATTAACGTGTCACACTCGATGTTAGAGCGAGAGTTTTTCGCTTTTGGTCCGAAGTGTACGATACCACGGTAAGTTACTTTACCACCATGCTTCGCAATCGATTTAGAAACGATTGTTGAAGACGTGTTTGGTGCTAAGTGAATCATTTTCGCACCAGCATCTTGGTGTTGGCCTTTACCAGCAATCGCGATAGATAATGTTAAACCACGAGCGCCTTCGCCTTTTAAGATAACTGCTGGGTACTTCATCGTTAATTTAGATCCGATGTTACCGTCAATCCATTCCATCGTTGCGTTTTCTTCACAAACCGCACGTTTTGTAACTAGGTTGTATACGTTGTTCGCCCAGTTTTGGATTGTTGTATAACGACAATACGCATCTTTCTTAATGATGATTTCTACTACCGCACTGTGAAGTGAGTTAGTAGTGTAAACAGGTGCTGTACAACCTTCTACGTAGTGTACGTGTGCGCCTTCGTCTACGATGATAAGCGTACGCTCGAATTGTCCCATATTTTCAGAGTTAATACGGAAATACGCTTGAAGTGGTGTATCCACTTTAATACCTTTTGGAACGTAGATGAATGATCCACCAGACCAAACTGCAGAGTTTAATGCAGAGAATTTGTTGTCTGTTGGTGGGATTACTTTTCCGAAATGCTCACGGAAAATATCTTCGTTCTCTTTTAATGCGCTATCTGTATCTTTGAAGACGATTCCTAGAGCTTCTAGGTCTTCTTTCATGTTGTGGTATACAACCTCAGATTCGTACTGTGCAGATACACCAGCTAAATATTTTTGCTCAGCTTCTGGAATACCTAATTTATCAAATGTTGCTTTAATTTCATCAGGTACTTCATCCCAAGACTTCTCAGATTTCTCAGATGGTTTTACGTAGTACGTAATTTCATCGAAATCTAAGTCGTTTAAGTCGCCGCCCCATTGTGGCATTGGCATTTCATAGAACTTATCCAGTGATTTTAAACGGAAGTCTAACATCCACTGTGGTTCTTCTTTCATACGTGAAATCTCTTCAACGATCTCTTTTGTTAAACCGCGTCCAGCACGGAAAATCGAAACGTCTTTGTCTTTGAAACCATATTTATAATCGCCGATATCTGGCAGTTGCTTCGCCATGTTGGTGTGTCCCTCCTTAGATAACCTCGTTTTTAGGAACCTTTAACATTACTTATCTTCGTTTAAGCCCTTTTCTAACGCTTTCCACGCTAATGTTGCACATTTAATACGTGCCGGGAACTTGCATACGCCTTGTAATGCTTCAATATCTCCTAAATCAATGCTGTCATCGTACTCTTTTCCTAGCATCATGTCAGAGAAAATTTTAGAAAGCTGAAGTGCCTCTTCAATTTTCTTACCTTTTACTGCTTGTGTCATCATTGAAGCTGAAGACATTGAGATGGAACATCCTTCTCCTTCAAACTTCGCTTCTTGCACAATACCTTCTTCTACTTTCATCGTAAGTTGAATACGATCGCCGCAAGTTGGATTGTTCAAGTTAACTGTAACACTATCTTCTAACACGCCATTGTTACGAGGATTCTTATAATGATCCATAATAACTTGACGATATAACGTATCTAAATTATTAAATGACATTTGTGAAATACTCCTTTGTCTTGATTAGCGATTCAACAAATGTATCAATTTCTTCTTTTGTATTATATAAATAGAAGCTCGCACGTGCTGTAGAAGAAGCTTTCAGCCACTTCATAAGCGGTTGTGCACAGTGGTGTCCTGCGCGAACCGCAATGCCTTCTACATCTAATACTGTCGCTACATCGTGAGGATGTACGTCTTCAATATTAAATGTAACAAGACCAGCGCGATGCTTTGGACCATAAATTGTAACGCCATCTACTTCTGATAGTCTTTCTAAAGCATATTGCGCTAATTCATGTTCATGCTTTTCAATATTATCAAGACCGATTTCTTCTAGGAAATCAATTGCCGCTCCAAGTCCAATTGCATTACCGATAATCGGTGTACCTGCTTCAAACTTCCACGGAAGCTCTTTCCAAGTAGATTCTTGTAAATCTACGAAATCAATCATTTCACCGCCAAATTCAATTGGCTCCATATTGTTCAGCAATTCTTTTTTACCATATAATACGCCGATACCTGTAGGTCCGCACATCTTATGAGCAGATAATGCATAGAAATCACAGTTCAAATCTTGTACATCCACTTTCATATGAGGTGTACTTTGTGCACCGTCAACGACCATAATTGCGCCGTTTTCGTGTGCGATTGCTCCGATTTCTTTTACAGGGTTAATCGTTCCAAGCACGTTTGAAACTTGCATAATAGAAACGATTTTTGTATTCGATGTAACTGTTTGACGAACATCTTCTAAAGAAATTGTACCGTCTGGTTGAAGCGGAAGGTATTTTAAAGTTGCACCAGTTTTCTTCGCAACTTGTTGCCACGGAATGATGTTACTATGGTGCTCCATGTAAGAAATAACGATTTCATCGCCTTCTTTTACATTTTCAAGACCATAGCTAGCCGCTACTGTATTTAATGCAGTTGTCGTTCCGCGCGTGAAAATAATCTCTTCCATTGATTTCGCATTAATAAACTTGCGAACTTTCTCGCGTGCACCTTCATACGCGTCGGTAGCTTTCGTACCGAGCGTATGAACACCGCGATGCACGTTAGAATTATATTCTTTATAGTAACGTTCTAACGTTTCAATGACTTGAATTGGTTTTTGAGAAGTTGCTGCACTATCGAAATATACAAGTTGTTTGCCGTTCACTTTTTGATCAAGAATTGGAAACTGTTTGCGTATTTCATGAATATTCATTAGCGAACTTTCCTTTCAATTACCTCAACAAGCTGTGCTTTTACTCCTTCAATTGGAAGCTCATTTACTACAGGTGCTAAGAATCCATGGATGACTAAACGTTCTGCTTCGCGTTTTGGAATACCACGGCTCATCAAGTAGTATAATTGGTACGGATCTACGCGGCCTACTGAAGCTGCGTGACCTGCCATTACATCATCTTCGTCGATTAAAAGAATTGGGTTTGCATCACCGCGTGCTTTTTCATCTAACATAAGAACGCGAGAAGATTGTTGTGCATTTGATTTAGATGCACCGTGTTCAATCTTACCAATTCCGTTAAAGATAGATGTTGCACTATCTTTTTGTACACCGTGTTTTAAAATCCAACCTTCAGAGTGTTTACCGAAGTGAACAACTTTAGTTGTAAAGTTTTGCGTTTGGTTACCACGGCCAATTGTTACTGTTTTCGTATCAGCATATGAACCGTCGCCCATTAAGTTTGTAACGTTCTCTGAAATTGTGTTTCCGTCATTCATAAGGCCTAGAGCCCAATCAATGCGGCCGTCGCGTCCTACAACACCGCGGCGGTTAACGTAAGTTGTTACGTCTTTCGCTAATAGATCAACCGCACCGAATTTCACTTGTGCGCCTTGTTCCACGATTACTTCTGCTACGATATTTGCAATACCTTTAGCATTTTCATTTGCAACGTAGTTTTCTACATAAGTTGCAGTACTGTTCGCATCAGCTACGAATAATACGTGGTTATATACGTTAGCTTCTTCGCCGTCTACTAAGAATACAGCTTGAAGTGGAGTTTCAAGAACAACGTTTTTCGGAACATATACGAATGCACCGCCGTTGATTAATGCAGCATGAAGTGCAGTTAAACGATGCTCGTCTACCTTCACGCCGTCTTTCATTAAATACTTTTGTAATAGTTCAGCATGCTCTGTTGCAGCTGTTACGATATCTGTAAAAATAACACCTTTTTCTTTTGCTTCGTCTGCTAAAGAAACGAACGCAGTTGTACCAGTACGTTGTACTAATACGCTGTTATTTTCATCGATTAAGTTTTTCACTGCCTCTGGAAGCTCTGTTAAAGAACTTACAGGCTCTTGCTTAGCAGCGTCGCCTTTTCCGATAAAGTCCCATTTCTCAATTTTCGTTTTATCAGGCGTTGGCATTGGAAGTTCAGTTGCTTGTGCAAGAGCTTGTAAGCGGAACTCAGTCAACCAAGCAGCTTCGTTTACTTCGCTTGCGCGTTGACGGATTGTTTCTTGATCGAAAGGTAATGTACCGATTGTCATGTTTATGCTCCTCTCTTACGCTTCTTGCTCTGTTGTTTCGTCTTCAATACCTAATTCTTTTTTAATCCAGTCATAACCTTCAGCTTCTAGACGTTGTGCAAGCTCAGGGCCACCAGATTTAACGATACGACCGTTCATCATAACGTGAACGAAGTCTGGAGTGATGTAGTTTAATAAACGTTGGTAATGCGTAATCATTAGGCAACCGAACTCTTCGCCACGCATTTGGTTAATACCTTTAGATACAACTTTTAATGCATCGATATCAAGACCTGAGTCGATTTCATCTAAGATTGCGATTTTTGGCTCAATCATCATTAATTGAAGAATTTCGTTACGTTTTTTCTCTCCACCAGAGAAACCTTCGTTTAAGTAACGTTGTGCCATTTCTGGATCCATTTCTAGGAATTCCATGTTTTTATCTAATGTACGGATAAATTTCATAAGAGAAATTTCATCGCCTTCTTCACGACGTGCGTTAATTGCAGAACGTAAGAAGTCAGCGTTTGTTACTCCGCTAATTTCACTTGGATATTGCATTGCTAGGAATAGACCTGCTTGTGCGCGCTCGTCTACTTCCATTTCTAATACATCTTCACCGTCGATGATGATGCTACCTTCTGTTACTTCATACTTTGGGTGACCCATAATCGCAGAAGATAAAGTTGATTTACCTGTTCCGTTAGGTCCCATAATTGCGTGGATTTCTCCACCTTTTACTTCAAGGTTTACACCTTTTAAAATTTCTTTGCCATCAATTGATACGTGTAAGTCTTTAACCGTTAATGTAGAACCAGCCATCTCAATACCTCCATTAATCCTATATATACATTTTAAAAATTCCTAAAACGTTCATATTCTCATTTTATTCTCATTCTAATCTTATATCAAATAAAATGATATCGCAAACGACGAAAAAAAGTAACAATTTTTTCACAAATGTATATAAGTATTTCCCTTGCATCCTTATATAATACACCTTTCTTCTTATTTATATAAAGAAAAAAGGACTGGAAATTTTCCAGTCCTTTCCTTGTGTTTATTCACTTACCGGAAGCACAGCACCTTTATATTCTTTATTAATAAAGTCTTGAATTTCTTTTGAATGCAATACTTCTACTAACTCTTTAATTTCTTTTTTCTTCTCGTCACCTTTACGAACTGCAATAATATTTGCATAAGGAGAGTCTGATCCTTCAATCGCAATTGCATCCTTTGTTGGATTTAATTTTGCATCAATTGCGTAGTTTGAATTAATAAATAAAGCATCGCCTTCATTATTTTCATACAGCTTTGGTGACAATCCAGGCTCTACATCTGTTTTAAACTTTAAGTTTTTCGGGTTTTCTACAACATCCTTTACTGTTGCCTTAACAACATCTACGCCATCTTTTAATTTAATAACGCCGCCTTTTTGTAACAATGCGAGCATACGGCCACGCTCCGCTACGTTATTACTCATAATAACTGTTCCGCCATCTGGAAGTTCTTTTAAGCTTTTATATTTCTTAGAATAAATGCCCATTGGCTCTAAATGGATTTTTCCTGCGTTTACAATTTTATA